>NZ_JAVKPR010000025.1:0-38735 GCF_040980905.1 Kocuria sp. CPCC 205235 | reverse complement strand
GCTTCCGCAACTTCGAGCACTACCGCCTCCGCATGCTCCTCATCACCGGTGGACTCGACGCCTCACCCCACACTCAACTCTGAAGAGCCGGTTATCCAGTTCGGGACTTAGTTTCGCAGGAAGAAGGATCGATTCTGATTCAACCAGATGTTTGACATTAAGACCCATTCTTGCTGCGTGTCCTTTTAGGACAGCAAGGTCGGAATTCCTGCAATCCTTTAGAGTCTCGATCACTTCGGCCCAGCTGGTAGAATTTTTCACCGCATCATCAAGGTCGCGGTCCGTCCACCGTCGCTGACCTCTGAAATGGCCATAGTCGACGCCAAGACGATCTGCATGCGCGCGGGCCGACCTCATAGCGCTTGCAGATGTGCCCGCCAAGCCAAGTTCGCGCAGCACGGCTCGCCATGAACTTGCACCCTTGATGGCATCAACGAGCTGCGCATCCGTATAAGTCCGTTGTCTCGCCATGGTTGGAGACTAACTAGAGCTTCTGACACCCATAAGAATTAGGGGAAGCACGCGTTGGAGTGGCAAGAACAAAAAATGCAAGAGTCCCGGTGGGAACCTTCCCACCGGGACCAACTGGTCGGGCTGACAGGATTTGAACCTGCGACCCCCTGACCCCCAGTCAGGTGCGCTACCAAGCTGCGCCACAGCCCGCGACCATGTCCGGTACTGGGAACCAGTCCCGAACACCAGAGATACATTACCCCACCGTCGATCGAAATTCACATCGACAGGCCCGGCACCAAGAACCCGCCTCCGTGTTGCCCACGGGATCCACCCTGCGCGCCCGTATGCACGGCGGGAGCTCGGCCACTGCATTCTCATCGACGGTAAGACCCGCATCCCCACCGAGAAGGGAATCTAATCGACGTTGCGACCCGGATTGTGAGGATTCCTGGTCGCAATGTCCATCAGATTGCGAGGGTCCGCGGAGAGTGGTCGGAACGTCGATGAAACTGCACCTCCCGAAATGGCCACGGTCATACCGTCGATACGACTGCAGCCCGGGAGCGGCCATGGTCGTACCGTCTACCAGCGTGCACCCCGCTCCCCCGCACACAGCACCATCCGCACTGCAGCAACAACAACACCGGGCCACCCCGCGCAAAACGGGACGACCCGGCGTCGTCGTCGGTCAGGAGGAGCGGCAGGCGAACCCGCCGACACCCCGGAAAAGGGCTACTTCTTCCGCTGCCGCTTCTCGCGCACGCGCATGGTCACGTCGATGGGCGTGCCCTCGAAACCGAAGGTCTCGCGCAGGCGGCGCTGGATGAAGCGGCGGTAGCCGGGATCCAGGAAGCCGGTGGTGAACAGCACGAACTTGGGCGGGCGTGAGGAGACCTGCGTGCCGAACAGGATGCGGGGCTGCTTGCCGCCGCGCACCGGGTGCGGGTGGGCGGCCACGAGCTCGCCCAGGAACGCGTTGAGGCGCCCGGTGGGAATGCGCTTGTCCCACGAGTCCAGTGCGGTGTGCAGCGCGGGTACCAGCTTGTCCTTGTGCCAGCCGGTCTTGGCGGAGATGTTCACGCGCGGGGCCCATGCCACGTGGGCCAGGTCGCGTTCGATCTCGCGTTCCAGGTAGAACCGGCGTTCGTCGTCCAGCAGGTCCCACTTGTTGAACGCGAGCACCACGGCGCGGCCGGAGTCCACGGTCATCTGCAGAATGCGCACGTCCTGCTCGGAAAGCATCTCGTCCACGGCCAGCAGCACCACGGCCACCTCGGCACGCTCCAGAGCGGACTGGGTCCGCAACGATGCGTAGAAGTCAGCGCCCTGTTGCAGGTGCACGCGGCGGCGGATACCGGCGGTGTCGATGAAGCGCCACGGCTCGTCGCCCAGCATCACGATCTCATCCACCGGGTCACGAGTGGTGCCGGCCAGCTCGTCCACGACCACACGGTTCTCGCCGGCCATCTTGTTCAGCAACGAGGACTTGCCCACGTTGGGGCGACCCAGCAGGGCCACGCGGCGGGGGCCGCCCTCAACCTCCGGTTCGGCCACCTCGGAGTATTCCGGCAGCGCGTTGACCAAGGCGTCCAGCGCGTCGCCGGTGCCCATGCCGTGCAGCGAGGACACGGGGAACGGCTCCCCCATGCCCAGCGCCCACAGCTCGGAAGCGGCGATCTGCAGCTGCGGCGAATCGGCCTTGTTGGCCACCAGGATGATCGGCTTCTTCACGCGTCGCAGCATGGAAACCACAGCCTCATCGGTTGCAGTCACGCCCACGGTCACGTCCAGGACCAGCAGCACGGCGTCGGCGTTCTGCACGGCCACCTCGGCCTGCTCGGCCACGCGGGCGTGGATGCCCTTGGCGTCGTGCTCCCAGCCGCCGGTGTCCACCAGCGTGAAGTTCTTACCGGACCATTCGGCCTTGTAGGACACGCGGTCACGGGTCACGCCCGGGGTGTCCTCCACCACGGCCTCGCGGCGGCCGATCACGCGGTTGACCAGCGTGGACTTACCCACGTTGGGTCGGCCGACCACGGCCACCACGGGATCCGGGAGACGCGTTTCGCGTTCGTCGTCCCAGCCGTCCCACTCATCGAGCAGCGCGGCGTCTTCCTCGTCCAGCTCGTAGTCGGACAGGCCCGTGCGCAGGGCCTCGGCGCGGCGCTCTGCCTCGTCGTCGTCAATGGCGGCCAAGCGCTCGGAAATATCTTCCTGGCCACCGCCCAGTACGGATTGCTCGTACGGGTCAACCTTGTTCTCTTCGGAACCGGTCATGGCTACCTCACTTACTCTGGGCGGGGGCGCCCGGGGATTGATCGGGGCCGGCGGCCCGTTCGGTCATGGTTTCGGTGGTGCGGATCACCAGATCGATCACGCCCTGCACGGTCTGCTCCATGCTCAGTTCGGACGAATCCAGCAGGTGCACGCCGTCCTGCGCTTCGGTGAAGTTCACCACGGTCGAGTCCTTGGCGTCACGACCCACCACTTGATCTTTCAAATTCGACGACGCCGCCGCGCCCAGTTGCTTGCCTCGCCGCGCCAAACGCGCTTCCTCCGAGGCGGTCAACAGAATGCGCACGGTGGCATCCGGTGCCACCACGGTGGTGATGTCGCGGCCCTCGGCCACCATGCGGTGACCGGAATCGGCAACGATCTGGCGCTGCATAGCTACCAGCACCTCACGAGCCGGAACGGTCGTGGCGATCGCGGACACGTTGTTGGTCACGTCGTCCCCGCGGATCTCGGATCGGACGTCCTGGCCGTCCACGGTGATGCGCTCCCCGTTGGGGTCGGTGCCCATGTCCAGGGGAACGGAGCGGGTGGCCTGCACAATGGCGTCCGCGTCCGTGAGGTCCACGTTCGTGTGCAGGCACCACCAGGTCACGGCGCGGTACATCGCACCGGTGTCCAGGTAGGCCAGGTTGAAGCGGCGCGCCACTTCCTTGGACACGGAGGACTTCCCGGAACCGGAAGGTCCGTCGATGGCGACCACCAATCGGGCGTTCTCATCGCGTGCGTCCATTACTGCACCACCTTCCAGTTGCGTTCGTTCAAAGCGTTCACAAGTTCCTCGCGACGGTTCGGATCCACGGAGACCACCACCAGTCCCACCGGTTGACCCGGCGAGTGCTCGAGTCGCATGTCTTCCAGGTTGATCCCGTCCTCACCGATCTCGGTGAGCAACCGAGCAATGGTGCCCGGGGTGTCGTCCACGGCCACGGTGAGCGTGGCGAACGCCCTGGGAGCGCCACCGTGCTTACCGGGAATCCGAGCTTGGCCTGAGTTGCCCTCGGCCATGAGCTGGGCGATATCCAAGCGAGCACCACCGGCCATCGGGTTCTCCAGGGTGGAGATCAGCCGATCGAGATCCGTGCGTACCTCGTGGAGGGATTCCACGATGGGACGTGCGTTGGCGGAGAGGATCTGCACCCACAGCGACGGATCGGAACCCGCAATGCGCGTGGTGTCCCGCAGCCCCTGTCCGGACAAGGACAAGTGGTGCAACGGGGTGTCCTGCAGGCGGGAGGCCAGCAGCGAGGACATCACCTGCGGCAAGTGCGAAATCAGCGCCACGGTCTCATCGTGCTCGGCCGCATCCATCACGGTCACGGTCGCGCCCAGGTCCACCGCCAAGTTTTTGGCGGTGGTGACGGCTCGCGCGCTGGTCGTCTCGGTCGGGCAAATCACCCACGGCATGGATGTGAACAGCTCACCGCGGGCCGCCACGGGACCGGACTTCTCACGTCCGGCCATGGGATGCGTGCCTACGTAGCGAGACAGGTCCGCCCCGGCCGCAGCGACGTCGTCGAGGATCGAGGACTTTACCGAGGCGATGTCGATGACCACGGCGTCCGGGAAATCCGACAGCGCCTCGACCACGAGCTCGGCGACCACGTCCGGCGGAGCGGCCACGACCACGAGTGCAGGATCCGACAGCGTCTGACCCGCCTCGTGAACGGCACGGACGGACTGGCCCGCGCCGATGTCCTGAGCCACGGCCTCCGTGGTGGGCGAGGCATCGCGCACGTACACGCGCACGCCCAGGTGCTGGAGCCCCAGACCGATGCTGGCGCCCAGAAGCCCCGCACCGATCACCAGAACCGGTCCGGACGTGGACGCGATTGCTGGAACCACCGTTACATCCCCACCGATGCGAGCAGGGTGCCCACCTCGGTGTGGGACAGCTTGCGCACCACACCCTGGCGCTGATCACCAATGGCGATCGGGCCCACCTGGGTACGGGCGAGCCGCTCGACCGGGTGGCCCACGGCGTCGAACATGCGGCGGACAATGCGGTTGCGACCGGTGTGCAGCACGACCTCGATCAGCACGTGACCGGGCTTGGAGTCGATGAGCTTGAACGAATCGACCTTGGCAATGCCGTCCTCGAGCTTGATGCCTTCGCGCATCTGCTTGCCCACGCCCTTCTCCACGGGGCCGTGCACCTGGACCAGGTAGGTCTTGGGCACCTCGTAGGAGGGGTGGGTCAGGCGGTTGGTGAGTTCGCCGTCGTTGGTGAGTAGCAGCAGGCCCTCGGTCTCAACGTCCAAGCGACCCACGTGGAACACGCGCTCGTGCTTGCGGACGTCCAAGAAGTCACTTACGCAACGGCGGCCGTCCGGGTCCTCCATGGTGGAGACCACGCCGGCAGGCTTGTTGAACGAGTAGTAGACGAGCTTCTCGTCGGTCTGGATGCGCATGCCGTCCACGTGAACGCTCTGCAGCGCGGGGTCCACGCGCACGCCCAGTTCGTTGACGATTTGGCCGTCCACTTCCACGCGGCCGTCCAGGATCATTTCCTCGCACACGCGCCGCGAGGCCACACCTGCCTGGGCCATGAGCTTCTGCAGGCGCACGCCGTTCTCGTCGTGGGCTTCCAGACGATCGACGGGCGGGTTCTTGGGACGACGCCGCCGGTGCGGGCCGTGCTCCTTGATCGCCGAGGCGCGGCGCTCGTACTTGTCCACGCCGCCAAAGGCGCGAGGCTTCTGCGGACCCTTCTGACCCGCCGAAGCCTTGGGCTTACCGGGCCCGGACTTGGGTCCGGTTTTCGGACCGGACTTGAAGCCGCCCTTGGTGCCCGCTTTGGAGCCCTTGCCGCGACCCTGCGGACCGCGAGCGCCGCCGCCGGGCTTGCCGCCGCCGCGGGGTGCTCCGCCGCGGGATGAGTTGTTGCGTGATTGAGCCATGCTGAAATCAGTCCTCTAAGTCTTCAAGTTGGTCGGTTCCGGGCAGGAGCGGGGCAATGTCTGGCAGTTCATCCAGTGAACCGAGACCCAGCTTTTCCAAGAACAAGGGGGTGGTGGAGTAGAGCACGGAACCCGTGGATTCCTCGCGTTCGTGTGCTGTGAGCAAGCCGCGCTGCACCAGGGTTCGCACCACGCCGTCCACGTTGACACCGCGGATCGCTGAGATCCGGGAGCGGGACACGGGTTGCAGGTAGGCCACCACGGCAAGGGTTTCCAGGGCCGCTTGCGACAAGCGCGAGCTGCTGCCTTCCACCACGAAGTCGGTCACGAGCTGGGCGTACTCACTGCGCGAGTAGATGCGCCAGCCGCCGGCCACTTGGCGCAGTTCGAATCCGCGCACTCTGGAGGCCGACCCTCCATCGTATCGGAGGTCAGGCGATTCCGGAGGGGCTACGGGAGTGGGACCGATCACGCCGTCGTACTCGGCTTTCAGGTATTCCAGGCCGCTGCGCGCCTCGTGCACGGGCACGTTGAGGGTCCGGGCGAGTTCTTCTTCTCGGACGGGGGCGGCGGCCACCATGAGGACGGCCTCGAGAGCCGCGTGGATATCGGTCGGGGGTTGTTCGTGTGGTTCGTCTACCACGCTGACATCATCTCCTTCGGTACGGTTCACACCGATCCATGACGTGTCTCATTGTTTCAGGTTTTTGACGCCGCCGTTGCCAGGGGGCTACTCCCCCGCGCCGTTCTCGCTCGGGGCGGGGTCCTCGTTCGGCGTCTCGGCACCCGCGTACTCGCTGTTGAGCCCCTCCGAGGTCCAGTCGTCCGGCCCGTCCCAGCGCACGAGCAGTGGGCCGAGGACTTCATCCTGGCGGATCCGGACCACACGGTCGCGGAACATTTCGAGGATCGCCAAGAAGCGCACCACAATCACCAGGGTGGAATCCGCGTCCGCGATCAGGGCGGCAAAGCTGTGGTCCTGGCCGTCCTTGAGGATTTCGGCCATGGTCTCGGCCTCGTCCGCCACACGCACGGCGGCACCGTGCAGGTGCTCCACGTTGACCTCGTCCGGCACGTGCCGTTCGGGGTCCAGCGCGACGACTGCGAGCTGTGCGAATTGCTCAGGCGTCAGCGTCCACTTCAACGGCGGCAGCGCGGTGGTCACCGCTGGGTCAAGGTCCACCTGGCGCGGGATCCGCACGGACTCCGCACCGAAGCGCCTATTCAGCTGCCCGGCCACTTCCTTGAACGCCTTGTACTGCAGCAGACGCGCGAACAGCAGGTCGCGGGCTTCCAGAAGTTCGACGTCGTATTCGTCCTCCACCTCGCCGCGCGGCAACAAGCGTGCGGCCTTGAGATCGAGCAGAGTCGCCGCGACCACCAGGAACTCGCTGGCTTCATCCAGAGCTTTAACCGAGCCCTCCTCCTGGAGAGCTTTCACGTAACGGATGAACTCGTCCGTGACCACGGACAGCGCCACGTGGGTGATGTCCATTTCGTGCTTGGCGATCAGAGAGAGCAGCACGTCAAAGGGGCCCTGGAAGTTTTCCAGGGCCACTTTGAATCCGGTGTCCGAGTTCGTGGGAAGCTCGGCGACAACGCTCATGCTCGTGAGGTGACCTCACGCGAGATCAGGCCGCGAGCGGCGTCGGCGGTGGTGATCACGGCGCTCCGCCGCGGCTGATCAGCTCGCGCGCGAGCTGACGGTAGGACTCGGCACCCGGGTGGTTCGTGGCGAAGTTGAGGATCGGCTCGGCGGCCACGGTGGCGTCCGGGAACTTCACGGTGCGCTTGATGACGGTGTCGAATACCTTGTCGCCAAAGGCATCCACGATGCGTGCAATGACCTCTCGCGAGTGCAAGGTGCGCGAGTCGAACATGGTGGCCAGCACGCCGTCGATCTGCAGCTTGGGGTTCAAGCGGTCTTGGACCTTCTCGATGGAGTCCACCAGCAGCGCCACGGCGCGCAGGGCGAAGAACTCGCAGATCAGCGGGATGATCACACCGTGCGAGGCGGTCAACGCGTTGACGGTCAGCAAACCCAGGGACGGCTGGCAGTCGATGAGGATCACGTCGTAGTATTCCTCGACCTTGCGCAGCGCCGAGGACAGCACTTGCTCGCGGGCGACCTCGGTGACTAGCTGCACCTCGGCCGCGGAAAGGTCGATGTTGGCCGGCAGCAGGTCCACGTTGGGCACGTGGGTTTCCTGCACCACGTCCCACACGTCCACCGAGCGGTCCATCATCACGTTGTAAATGGTCAGATCCAGCTCGTGCGGGTTGGAACCGAAGCCCGCGGACAGCGCGCCCTGCGGGTCGAAGTCCACCAGGAGCACCTTGCGGCCGGTTTCCGCGAGCGCGGCACCCAGGTTGATGGTGGAGGTGGTCTTACCCACGCCACCCTTCTGGTTCACCATGGCGATGATGCGGGCGGGACCGTGGTCCTTGAGTTCGGGCGGATCCGGGAAGGTGCGCAACGGACGGCCGGTGGGGCCTACGGCGCCCGATGACCGGTCATCGAGCTCAGGGAACCTCTCGTCACTGGCTTTGCTCACGTGCTACGGCCTGCTTTCCTCAAGTCACTGGTCAGGTCTCAACGCACTACACTACCGCCGTCACGCGGGAGTGAACCAACCGAGGTGGAACCCGATACGACCTGCGGTTGTTCGACCAGGGCTTCTTCTACCCTGTTCGACCGGCCGTTGACCGCCGCAGCCCAGCACGCTGCCGTGAGGACTGCAAGCGCTACGGGCACCCCGCGATTGACGAAGAATTCGTGGATCTGGGAGTGGTTGCTCACCACGATGTACCAGAACGCCGGGATCAGCATGGGCAGTGCGAGCACTCCCGCGACCTTCAACCGTTGGACTCCCCCGCGGCGCCCTGCCAGCGCCAGGGCAATTGCGGCCGCGATGAGACAACCGAAGAAGACGAACGGGGCGGTGGGTATCTTCTCCCACCAGTAGACGACGTTACTGGCCACCCCGGCTCCGAACACGTCAGAGACACCGCTGTGGCTGCCTCCCGTCCGGAAACCGACGTTTTGTTGCACCATGGCGATCGTCTCGCCGATGCCCATGAACACCGCACCGAAGATCCAGCGGAACACCCAGGTGAGACCGAACGCGGCGGGCCACACTACGGCGGCGAGCACTCCCCACGTCGCGGTGCGTTTCATGTTCCTGTCCTGGAACCAGACTGCAGCCGCCAAGACGAACGCGGACATCGCCCACGGGATGGACGGGGTGGTCAGTAGGTCCACGTAGCAGAACAGCGCCGCACCGACGCCCGCGCCCAACAGGCCCAGGTAGGTGGACCTCGTGAATCCCACCACGGTGAGGATCACCGATAGGAAAATGAACGTGATGGCAATGGATTGGCTGAACGATGTGGACGGTGTGGAGAGCATGTTGGTCCCCACCACGAAGGGCAGGAACAACGCCACGGCCACCGCGGTGGATGTTTTCGAACGGACCAAGAGAATGGCCGCGAAAAGTGCGGTGATCATCAGAGCGCCGGCAACGATGCGCAGTCCCTCGAGCCCCACTGTGGCCAGCAAGGGTCGAGTCAGGATCGTGTACCCGGCCCAGTACTTGTAGTAGTTGTTGTCCTCGAAGACCTTGCCCTCTGCCAAGTCCAGGATGTCCTGCTTGCCACCGGCACAGTTGTCGATCCGCGGCATGCGAGCGGCCCTGCTCAGAGCGGATTCATCCGGGGAGGCCCCCAATCCGGTCCCCACGACCACGCATTCGGTGAACGTGTCCGACTGCGTGCCCATGCGGTCCGGGATCCCGCTCGGACCGTAGGTGTTGTTCTCGATCGACGAGACCAGGTTGTCCACGATCGGCTTGTCCGGAACCGACTGACCGACAATCAGGAACCCGAACAGCACGAATTGCAGAGCCACCAGCACCCCGGTGCCTTTGAGGAACGGACGCCAGCGCCAGTCCGTCCTGATGCGCTCGACCGTTTCCCTGTTGACGTAGCGGGTCACTACTTCTCGGTTCATGTAACGGGAAAGGTCCATCAGGCACCATCCTTGACGCTCATGCGGTCAATGGCCGGTTCACGCCGCGGGGACTTCACCCCGACCGGCGGGGCCGGCAACCGGAGGTAGAACAGACGCGAGGCCTCACGCCGGATCTTGACCTGCCCGTTGAGCAGCACCCCCATCAGCAGGAACACCCCGGACAGGATGAACAGCGCGGAGGCCAAGAACGCCGTGGGGAAACGCGGGACCATGCCCGTTTGGAAGTACTCCACGACAACCGGCACGCCGAAGATCAGCCCCAAGGCGGCGAGGATTCCTGCGAAGACGCCCGTCACCAGGAACGGACGTTCGTGGAACAGCAGCTGGGAGAAGATGCCCAGAATTCGGAAGCCATCGTGATAGGTCCGCAATTTGCTCTCCGTGCCCTCGGCGCGGTCACGGAAGCCCACTTCCACTTCCGTCTGCGGTACGCGCGCATTCACTGCGTGGATCGTCAGTTCCGTTTCAATCTCGAATTCGCGAGACAGCGCCGGGAAGGACTTTACGAAGCGGCGTGAGAACACCCGGTAGCCACTGAGCATGTCGGTGACTTCGCGCCGGAACGCGAAGCTGACCATGGTGTTGAAGAACTTGTTGCCCGACTCGTGGCCGGAGCGGTACGCGGTATCGGATACCTGTCGGCGCACGCCCAGCACGTGATCGAACGGGCCGGCCAGGAGGGTGTCGATCATGGCCGGGGCGTCTGCCACGTCATAGGTGTCGTCGCCGTCGATCAGTAGGTAGATATCCGCGTCGAGGTCGGCGAACGCGCGCCGCACCACGTTGCCCTTGCCCTTCTCCGTCTCGTAGCGCACGTGCGCTCCGGCCTCCGCCGCGGCCTGGGCGGTTCGATCCGTGGAGCAGTTGTCGTACACGAACACGTCGATACCGGGAATGGTCTCGTGCAGATCAGTGACCACCTTGGCGATGGCCGCTTCCTCGTTATGACAGGGAACGATCGCAATAATGCGGGGTGAGCTGGACATGGGCACCTTACTCAGGGGGTGGGGGGCAGCCTTCAACGACCCGCGGGATGAGGCGGGGAGAGCAATTGAACGGTGCGATCCACAGGAGCCTTAGTGGACCAAAGTATTTCTAACACGAAATGTCCCCTCCGGTCGGCGACCGGAGGGGACATGACGAGTCTTGGAGCGACGTCGGCGATCAGTCAATCAGCCGTTCTGGGGGCTCAGGGGCTTGACCTCGGGATTGCCCTCGAGCGCTTGCTCGGCGGAGTTGGGTGAGGCGTGCGGGTCGGCCACCAGGGATTGCTCGTCGAAGGGCTCCTGCCCGGCGAGCACACGGTTCACGCGTTCCTTGTCGACCTGCTTGACCAGGGTGCCGAGCACCACGGTGGCCACGGCGTTACCGGAGAAGTTGGTGAGTGCGCGGGCCTCGGACATGAAGCGGTCGATGCCGACGATCAGACCCACACCGTCCACCAGGTCGGGGCGGTGGGACTGCAGACCGGCGGCCAGGGTGGCGATACCGGCGCCGGAGACACCGGCCGCGCCCTTGGAGGCGATGATCATGAACAGCAGCAGGGTGATCTGCTCCCCCAGGGCCAGCGGGGTGCCCATGGCATCAGCCACGAACAGCGCGCCCATGGTCAGGTAGATCGCGGTGCCGTCCAGGTTGAAGGAGTAACCGGTGGGAACCACGACGCCCACCACGGGCTTGGAGACACCCAGGTGCTCCATCTTGGCGATGAGTCGGGGCAGAGCGGCCTCGGAGGACGAGGTGGAGAAGATCAGCAGGTACTCGCGGCCCAGGTACTTCATGAGCTTGAAGATGTTCACGCCGGAGACGAGCTTGAGGATCAAGCCCAGCACCACCACGATGAACAGGATGCAGGTGACGTAGAACGCGGCCATCAAGCCGATCATCGAGATGATCGCCTGCATGCCGGTCGCGCCGACCACACCGGCGATCGCGCCCAGGGCGCCGATCGGGGCAACCCACATGACCATCATGAGCAGGCGGAAGACCACGGCCTGGATGTAGGTCACGGCCTTGAGCACGGGCTTGCCGGACTCCCCCATGGCCTGCAGCGCGAAACCGATGAGCAGCGCCACGAACAGGGTCTGCAGGATGTTTCCCGCGGTCAGTGAGGACAACAAGGTGGTGGGGATGATACCCAGCAGGAACCCGATGGTTCCCTCTTCACCGTGATCGGCGGTCGAAGCCAGCCCGGCGGAATCGTAGCTCGCGTTGGCCAGGTCCAGACCGCTACCGGGCTGCACGATGTTGCCGACCACCAGGCCGATGAACAGTGCGAACGTGGACATGATCAGGAAGTAGGCCAGGGCCATGCCACCCACCTTGCCCACGGTTGCGGCGTGAGCGATCGAACCGACGCCCAGCACGATGGTGCAGAAGATCACCGGAGCGATCATCATCTTGATCAAGGCGATGAACGCGGTACCCAGGGGCTTCAGCGTGACCGCGAAATCGGGGACGATCAGACCGAGCAGGGCTCCGATGACCACACCGGCGATCACGAAAATGTAGAGGTAGTGGGTCCGGTCTTTCTTGGGCTTACGCTGCGCCCCACCGGACACGGTCTGCGCTGACCGCGGTGCCGCTGAATTATCGGCCATGATGGCTCCTTAGAACACGAGTGCTGGAATAGTGACTAGCCTCACGCAGGGCTGTGAGTTCTGTCGCGTTGTGTTCATACTGTTCATGGCGCCCGTCACAGTCCTGTCCTGGCGGGCCGGTTCGGAAAGCTGCGGAGGTGCGTGTGTCACTCGCCAAGCGATTCCTGGCGCTCCAGCTCGGCTTGGTGATCGTCATTTCCGTGGTCGTGGCCTTGGTGATGATCCAGCAGACCCGCTCGTGGGTCACCTTGCGCGCGGAGTCGGTGACCCGCGCGGCGACCTCCGTGATGGCCCAGGATCCGTTCGTGCGCGACGGCATGAAGTCCGAGGACCCCACCGCCCGCCTGCAGGCCTACGCGCATCGGATCGAGGACGAATCCGACATCGATTTCGTCACCCTCATGACCCCCGAGGGCACCCGCCTCACTCACGCCATCCCCGAATTCGTGGGTCACGAGTATTCAGGCGATCGCTCCCGCGCACTCGCGGGCGAGACGTACACGGTCACCGAAACCGGTCAGCTGGGTCCCTCCGTCCGCACGATCGCCCCCATCTTTGACACCGACGGCTCGATCGTGGGTCTGGTGTCCAGCGGCGTGCTGCTGAATCAGATCGCTCAGGAGAACCGGCAGCAACTTCCGGGGCTGGCGTTGATTGTCCTGGCGTTGCTCGTGATGTCTTCGCTGGTCAGCTACGTCTTGGCCCGCTATCTCAGCCGCGCCACCAACGGTCAGGCACCCGAATCACTCGTGCGTTCACAGGCCCTCAACCGCGCCGTTCTGGCCGAAGCTCGGGAGGGTCTCGTCCTTCTCGATCAGCTCGGCCGCCCCGTGCTCGCCAACTTACGCGCCCGTCACCTGCTCGACATGAAACCCGCCGCCGACGACGCCGCCCAGGCCCAGCGCCGTCGTTCCGTCACCCTGCGTCGCAGGAACGAACCGCTGCCGACGGAAATCCTGCCGACCGTGATCCGGGAACTCGTCGATGGCCAACGGGAGTTCTTGGACGAGTGGTGCACCGTGGGAACCCGGACCTTGATCGTCTCGTGTGTGAAGGCCTCGCGTGATTCCAAGCTGCGGGTGCTGATCGTTCAGGATCACACCGAACTGACTCGGCTGTCCGGCGAGCTGGATACCGTGCGCACCATGGCCGCAGGACTGCGAGCGCAAACCCACGAACACGCCAATCGAATGCACACGGTGGTGTCCCTGCTGGAGCTCGAGCGGTATCCGCGGGCTCTGGAGTTCGCCGCGTCCAATCTGACCGTGACCCGTGATCTGGGCACCACGGTCACTGAATCCGTGGCCGATCCCTATCTCTCCGCTCTGTTGCTCGGCAAGACCGCGGAAGCCCATGAGCGCGGCGTGGACCTGCAGGTTGTCGTGCACGGTGAGATACCGGCATCCACCGCGGATCCGTCAGAGGTGGTGAGCGTGGTCGGGAACCTGGTGGATAACGCGATTTACGCGGCGGCGTCCAACCAAGACCGGGAAGAACCGGCGGTCGAGGTGGAGCTGGCCCCGTCCGAGCGCCCCGGCTACGTGCAGCTGACCGTGGCGGATACCGGCCCCGGCGTTGATCCCGAGGTCGCCGACTCTCTGTTCGACCGAGGAGTCTCCACTAAACCCATCGGCGGGTCCATGCGCGGCGTGGGGCTGCACCTGGCGTATCAGATCACCGAGTCCTGGGGAACGCGCCTGAGCTTCGTCAACGATGCCGGTGCGGTCTTCACCGTGGAAATCCCGGTGCACGACTCGGCCCGCGATGCGGAAGAGGACGACTCATGATCAATGTGTTCGTCGTGGACGATGAAGAACTCACCGCGGCCGCTCACGCGGAGTACGTCAAGCGCTGTCCGGGCTTCCGGGTGGTGGGCGTCGCCCTGACCGGGCAGGCTGCGGCCCGAGCCATCATCCAGAAATCCACGGGGCCGGAACCGGTGCACTTAGTGCTGCAGGACATCAACCTTCCGGACATGTCCGGGCTGGACGTGGCACGCACGCTCCGCGCTCGCCGGGTGGATGTCGACTTCATGATCGTCAGTGCCCACCGTGATGCGGGGACCGTACGCGGGGCCACGGCGCTGGGAGTGGTCGGTTACCTGATCAAGCCGTTCACGTTTGCCGTCTTTGAGCGCAAATTGGCCTCCTATGCGGAGTACCACCGATTGCTCTCGGCAGCCACACCGGCTACCACTACGTTCGACCAGGACGAACTCGACCGGGCCTTCGCGACCATGCAGGACCAATCGCCACCCAAGGTTCCCAAGGGGCTCTCCCCCGAGACCCTGGGTTCCTTGGTCACCGCGTTGCAGGAGGCCGGACAATTCCGCTCGGCCGCCGAGCTGGCCAAGGACTTGGGGCTGTCCCGAGTCACGGCCCGGCGTTACCTGGAACACCTGACCGAGAAGGGAACCGTTCAACGGCGCTCCCGGCACGGCACTCCCGGACGCCCCGAGTTGGAGTACGGCTGGAACGGGTGAGCTCTCAGATCCCGAAGGGCTCCGCGTATTGAACCAGTCCGCCGGGAACCGGATTGGTGCCGTCCAAGGACAGCACCATGAGTGCCTCCTCGGGGACATCGATGCTCAGGTGCACACCCGATGCAGAAGCCCTCTCGAAGCCGAACCTCGGGTAGTACTCCGGGTGGCCCAGGACCACGACGAACTTTTCCCCTCGATCTGCAGCTGCGTGCAGCACGGCCGTCGTCACGGCCGTGCCCGCTCCCCCGCGTTGCTGATCGGGCAGCACCGAACACGGGGCCAGGCACAGCGCGGGAACGTCACCGATGTGACACCGGGTCAGTAACGCGTGAGCAACCACCGCGCCGTCCTGATCTTCCGCGACGTAGGACAACCCCTCGAGCCATGCGGAGTCGTTGCGGAGCGCGTCCACCAGGTCGGCTTCTTCTGTGGTCGGAAATGCTTGTTCGAGCACGGTCCGGACCGCGGCACAATCCCGTTGCATTTCCGGTCTGACGGCCCATTCCACGGTGTTGGTCATGCAACAGAGTTAACCAGAAGCAGCCGGGGACGTAGCCCCGGCTGCTTCTGCTCACATCACGGTTACTCAGGACTTGGGTGCCAGGATCGAGTGCAGCGCCTCCAAGACCGAATCGTCCTCAATGGTCGAGGGCACCGAGTACTTCTCGCCGTCGGCCATCTGGCGCATGGTCTTGCGCAAGATCTTGCCGGAGCGGGTCTTGGGCAGCGCCTCCACCACGGCCACGTCCTTGAAGTCGGCCACGGGACCGATGCCGGAACGCACCAGCTTGACCAGATCCTTGGC
Source organism: Kocuria sp. CPCC 205235 (assembly GCF_040980905.1). Classification (NCBI taxonomy): domain Bacteria; kingdom Bacillati; phylum Actinomycetota; class Actinomycetes; order Micrococcales; family Micrococcaceae; genus Kocuria; species Kocuria sp. CPCC 205235. Next base: position 23,170 of record NZ_JAVKPR010000025.1, on the reverse strand, counting down.
CAGCTCGTCCTCGCTGATCTCGGAGCCGGTCTTGAGCACCACGTAACCGGAGGGCCGCTGGCCCTTGAGCGGGTCGTTGACACCGATCACCGCGCACTCGGCGACATCCGGGTGTGTGGCAACGATTTGTTCCATCTGGCCCGTGGACAAGCGGTGGCCGGACACGTTGATCACGTCGTCGGTACGGCCCATCACGTAGACGTAGCCGTTCTCGTCAATGAAACCGGAGTCACCGGTTGCGTAGTAGCCCGGGAACGCCTCGAGGTAGGAGGAGATGTAGCGATCGTCGTCGCCCCACAGGTTAGCCAACGTGCCGGGAGGCAAGGGCAGCTTGACCGCGATGTTGCCTTCTTCGCCCTGCGCCACGGGATCACCCAGGGGATCCAGGATCTCCACGTTGTAGCCGGGTACCGGAACCGTGGGCGAGCCAGCAACGATCGGCAGCTTCTCGATACCGAACGGGTTGGAACAAATGGCCCAACCGGTTTCGGTCTGCCACCAGTGGTCAATCACGGGAACGTCGAGTACCTTGGCCGCCCAGTGATAGGTCTCCGGATCGAGGCGCTCGCCGGCCACGAACAGAGCCTGCAGCGAGGAGATGTCGTAGTCCTTGACGAAATCACCCTCGGGGTCCGCCTTACGAATCGCACGCAGGGCCGTGGGAGCGGTGAACAGCGCCTTCACGCCGTGATCGTTGACGCGCTTCCAGAACGCACCGGCGTCAGGGGTGCCCACGGGCTTGCCTTCGTAGAGCACCGTGGTGGCCCCCACCAGTAGCGGCGCATAGACGATGTAGGAGTGGCCCACGACCCAGCCGACGTCCGAGGCGGTCCACATGACCTCCCCCTCGCCCACGTCGTAGATGTTCTTCATGGACCACGTCAGTGCGACCGCGTGGCCGCCGTTGTCACGCACCACGCCCTTGGGCTTACCGGTGGTGCCGGAGGTGTACAGGATGTAGAGCGGATCGGTGGCCGCCACGGTTACAGCGTCCGCGGGTTCGGCGTTTTCCAGAGCCTCGGTCCAGGACAACCACGCGGGGGCGTTCTCCTCGCCTTCGGCACGCTCACGTGCGTTTGCCACGGAGTTCTCGAAACCCTCACGTTCGTGGACCAGGATCGCCGACGGCGCGTGGTCACTGATCTCGATGGCCTCCTCAACGGAAGGGATGTACTCGATCCGTCGCTTGGGCTCCACACCACCCGAGGTGGTCACGATCACGGTGGGCTTGGAATCGTCGATGCGGCTGGCCAGCTCACGGGGTGCGAATCCACCGAACACCACGGAGTGGACAGCACCCAAGCGAGCACACGCCAGCATGCCAACCACGGACTCCGCGATCATCGGCATGTAGAGGAGGACACGATCGCCCTTCTTGACGCCCTGGTCCGCGAGCGCACCGGCGAACAGCTTCACGCGTTCCAGCAGCTCGCTGTAGGAGATCTCTTCCTGGATGCCCAGCACGGCCGAGTCGTAGATCAGGGCGGTGCGGTCCCCGTGGCCGGCTTCGACGTGGCGGTCCAGCGCGTTGACACTCGTGTTCAGTTCCGCATCGGGGAACCAACGGTAGATAGGAGCCCTCGAGTCGTCGAGGGCCTTGGTGGGCGGGGTGACCCACTCGACGGCCTGTGCAGCATCGAGCCAGAATTGCTCCGGGTTGCTGACACTGTTCTCGTAAACGGATGCGTACGTAGCCTGGGACATGGTCTCTCCGACATCATTGTTGGACTCGCTGAATTGCCTTGGTTCCAGGCTAGTGTTGTGAGTCACACCTTTCAATAGGTTTGTATACACAGATTCCACATTCCCGGAATATCTCCCAAAAGACTCGCCTGTTTCAGTCTTCTGTGTATACACTCGGGGTGTTCGATGCGATTCACGAGGAGGTGTCATGCGAGCTGGAGAACGCGCTTATCAAGCTTTGCGCGCAGACATAGTCGAATGGCGCTTGCTGCCCGGACAGGTTCTGGGCGAGGTCGAGCTCTCCGAGCGACTGGGCATCTCCCGCACGCCGGTGCGCGAAGCGCTGTCCCGTCTCACCGCGGACGGCTTGACCGAACCGCACAGCGGCCGCGGCGTCGTCGTTGCAACCATCTCCGCGGAGGATGTCCGATCGCTCTACGAATTCCGCGACAGCCTCGATTGTCGAGCAGCCGAACTGGCTGCCCGCCGCGGCGACCCGGAAGTGTTCCGCGCACTGGCAGGGGAACTTCTCGAAGCCCTGGAGGGCCTCACCAGCGACGACGACCCGGACCACGTCTCGTACTACGAACTGGTCCAGCGCATGGATGCCGCAATCGATGAGGCCGCCGCCAATCCGTTCCTGCGACAGGCCCAGGCAGGCGTGCGACTGCACCTGGCCCGCGTCCGCAAGCTCTCCAAGTCGGACCCGCGGCGCCTGGCATCGGCCGCCGTCGAACACCAGCGCATCGCCCAAGCCATCGCCGACGGCGATCCCGCCTTGGCCATCGCCACCACCCGCGTGCACCTGAGCAACGCCCTGCAACACGCTTTGAACACCAAAGAATTGGCGCCGGTGCGGCCCGCCGCATCGTAACCACAACACCTGCTACACCCGCGCGGCGCCGACCGGTCCGCGCGTAACGGATCTGAGGAAGGACTCCCCGTGACCGTCAAGCACACCGTACGTACGTACTCGTCCAAGGAAAATCTGCCCCGTGAGGAGCAGCTGGCCTACAAACTGGCCAAGGTGGCCACCGACCCGGTCGAGGTCGATCCCGAGGTTGTCGATATGGTCATCAACCGCATCATCGACAATGCTTCGGTCGCCATCGCTTCCCTGAACCGTGCGCCCATCGTCTCGGCCCGCACCCAGGCACTGGGCCACAAGGTCACCGAAGGCTCCGGCTTCACGGGCAACGGTGCCCTGTTGTACGGCGCTCCGGACAACAACGCTGCGGTCTCCCCCGAGTGGGCCGCTTGGGCCAACGGTGTGGCCGTGCGCGAGCTTGACTACCACGACACCTTCCTGGCCGCCGAGTACTCCCACCCCGGCGACAATATTCCCCCGATCCTGGCCGTGGCCCAGCACGTGGGCAGCAACGGCAAGGACCTGATTCGCGGTATCGCGACCGGTTACGAGGTCCAGGTGGACCTGGTCAAGGGCATCTGCCTGCACGAGCACAAGATCGACCACATCGCTCACATCGGCCCGTCCGCGGCCGCCGGTATCGGCACCCTGCTGGGTCTGGACACCGAGACCATCTTCCAGGCCATCGGCCAGGGCCTGCACACCACCACCGCAACCCGCCAGTCCCGCAAGGGCGAGATCTCCACATGGAAGGCACACGCACCCGCATTCGCCGGCAAGATGGCCATCGAGGCCGTGGACCGTGCGATGCGCGGCCAGACCTCCCCCACCCCCATCTACGAAGGCGAAGACGGTGTGATCGCGTGGCTCCTCTCCGGCCCCGAGGCCTCCTACGAGGTGCCGCTGCCCGAGCAGGGTGAGGCCAAGCGCGCCATCCTGGACACCTACACCAAGGAACACTCCGCCGAGTACCAGGCACAGGCCTGGATCGACCTGGCACGCAAGCTGCACAAGGAACACCCCGAGGTCGCGGACCCCACCAACGTGAAATCCATCTTGATCAAGACCTCACACCACACCCACTACGTGATCGGTTCCGGCGCCAACGACCCGCAGAAGTACGATCCCAAGGCCTCGCGCGAGACCCTGGATCACTCGATTCCTTACATCTTCACGGTTGCCCTGCAGGACGGCGCGTGGCACCACGTGGACTCGTACGCTCCGGAGCGTGCCGGCCGCGAGGACACCGTGGCCCTGTGGAACAAGGTCACCACCGAAGAGGATCCCGAGTGGACCCGTCGCTACCACTCCCTGGACATCTCCGAGAAGGCCTTCGGCGGTTCCGTGGAGATCACCCTCAACGACGGCACCGTGATCACGGACGAGATCGCCGTCGCGGACGCTCACCCGCTGGGTGCCCGCCCGTTCGCTCGTGAGCAGTACATCAACAAGTTCCGCACCTTGGCCGAGGGCCTCGTGGCACCGGAAGAGATCGAACGGTTCCTGGACGCCGTCCAGCGCCTGCCCAAACTCGAAGCCGGTGAACTGGGCCAACTGAACATCGTGGCGGCCGTGGACCTGGAGAAGGCCCAGAAGGGAATCTTCTAAATCATGTTGTATTCAAAAGTCACCCCCGCAGAAAAGCGCGTGGCGTTCCGCAAGGCACTTGCCGACCCGAAGGTCGCTCAGTTCCCCGGTGCGTTCACCCCGCTGTCCACCAAGCTCATTCAGGAACAGGGCTTCGAGGGCGTGTACATCTCCGGTGGTGTGCTGGCCAACGAGTTGGGTCTGCCCGACATCGGGCTGACCACGCTCACCGAGGTGGCCACCCGCGCCGGTCAGATCGCTCGCTCCACCGACCTGCCCGCGCTGGTCGATGCGGACACCGGTTTCGGTGAGCCCATGAACGTGGCCCGCACGGTTCAGGAACTCGAGGACGCCGGCCTGGCCGGTTGCCACATCGAGGACCAGTTCAACCCCAAGCGTTGCGGCCACCTGGACGGCAAGAACGTGGTGGACACCGCCACGGCCACCAAGCGCATCAAGGCCGCAGTGGAGTCCCGCCGCGACGACAACTTTGTGATCATGGCTCGCACCGACATTCGCGGTGTTGACGGTCTGGAGGCAGCCATCGACCGCGCGAAGGCTCTCGCCGACGCCGGTGCGGACGTCATCTTCCCGGAGGCCATGGCCGACCTGTCCGAGTTCGAGCGCATGGCCGAGGCCTTGGATGTTCCCATCCTGGCCAACATGACCGAGTTCGGTAAGTCCGACCTGTTCACCAAGCAGGAACTGCAGGACGCCGGGGTGTCCATGATCATCTACCCCGTGTCCCTGCAGCGTCAGGCACTGGGCGCGATCGAGCGTCTGCTGACTGCCATCCGCGAGGACGGCACCCAGCAGGCCGAGGTGGAGAACATGCTCACCCGCAAGCGCCTGTACGAGCTGGTGGACTACAACGGGTACAACCAGTTCGACTCCGGAGTGTTCAACTTCGAGGTCCCGGGCACGCCCGGTAACTAATCGTTCGCCTACGACGCCGCTGCCCAGCGGCGTCGTAGGCTTTCTAGTGATCGACCACACACGAAGAAGGAGGTCACCATGACCGAAACCGAGATTCGCAAGGGTCTTGCCGGCGTCGTCGCCGACACCACCGCTGTGTCCAAGGTCAACGCCGAGACCAACTCGCTGCTGTACCGCGGTTACCCCGTTCAGGAACTTGCCGCCAAGTGCTCCCCCGAGGAAGTCGCGTTGCTGCTGTGGACCGGTGAGTTGCCCTCGGAGGAAGAGCTCGCCGATTTCAAGAAGCGCGAGCGCGCCAACCGCGCGTTGACCCCGGAACTGAAGAAGATCGTCGACGCCCTGCCCACGGACTGCCACCCCATGGACGTGTGCCGCACCGCCGCGTCCGTGATCGGCGCCCAGCACCCGGACGCTGAGGATTCCTCCCCCGAGGCGGAGCTGCGCAAGGCGCAGGAACTGTTCGCCGTGATGCCCGCCGTGGTCTGCTACGACCAGCGACGCCGCCGCGGCGAGGAACTCATCGAGCCTCGCGACGACCTGGACTATTCGGAGAACTTCCTCTGGATGGCCTTCGGTGAAGAGGCCGCGCCCGAGGTCGTGGACGCGTTCCGCGTGTCCATCATTCTGTACTCCGAGCACTCCTTCAACGCCTCGACCTTCACCGGCCGCGTGATCACCTCGACCCTGGCCGATCTACACTCGGCCGTGGTTGGTGCGATCGGTGCCCTCAAGGGTCCGCTGCACGGTGGCGCGAACGAGGCCGTCATGCACACCTTCGAGGAACTGGGGATCCGCAAGGACGAATCCGCCGAGGACGCCGAGAAGCGCGCCAAGGAATGGATGGACAAGGCTCTGGCCGAGAAGAAGAAGGTCATGGGCTTCGGCCACCGCGTGTACAAGCACGGTGACTCGCGCGTGCCGACCATGCAGGACGCCCTGTTCCGCATGCTCGATTACTACGACCGCCCCGAGATCCTGGGTCTGTACAACGGTCTGGCCAAGTCCATGGACGAAGCCAAGTCCATCAAGCCCAACCTGGACTACCCGGCCGGTCCCACGTACTGGCTCATGGGCTTCGACATTCCCACGTTCACACCCATCTTCGTGTGCGCCCGCATCACCGGCTGGACCGCACACATCATGGAGCAGCGCGCTTCCAACTCGCTGATCAGACCGCTGTCCGAGTACGACGGACCGGAAGAGCGTCACCTGGACTAAGCGCTCACCCGCGCCCAGGTACACAGAAGTCCCCGGGATTCACGCCATGACCGTGAGTCCCGGGGACGTTTCTCTGTTGTGACAGCCAGTCAGGTGCGCTGGTGCCCTGCCTGGTCTGACTGCCCTGATTGGCTTGGCTGCGCCGCAAGCAACCTCAGTAGCGAGGTGCGTTGGGCAGGCCCAGGTAGCCCTCCAGGGTGATGTAGCCGTTGTTCTTCAAGCTGTTGGACGTGGGCGTTCCCACGTAGCGCAGGTGCCACGGTTCGTAGGCGTAGCCGTGAGTCCCGGTGTAACCGCTGGGGTAGCGCACCACAAAGCCGTACTTGTGGCCGTTGGCGGCCACCCAGCGGCCCTGGGGTGTGTTGCCGAAGCAGGCCTGCAGTCCGCACACTCCCCCGGGTGCTCCCACGTCAATGGCCAGGCCGGTCTGGTGCTCCGAGTATCCGGGACGCGCGGAAATAGTGTCCGCGGTGGCCTGTCCGTACATCGCCACATAGTTCCAGTACAGGCTGTTCTGGGTCGAATAGGAGCGGTAACCGCTGACCGGCACCAGGGTTACACCCTGGTTGGCCGCAGCCTGGCTCATCCGCTGATAGGCGGCCGCAGCGTCACTGCGCAGCTGCACCCCACCGCCCACGTTCCACAGGGGCCCGGGACCGTAGGCCCGAGGGTTCAGGGGCCGCTTCTTGTTCACAATCACGGACGAGCTGGTGGCACGATCGATGTCTCGACTGACCGTGGTGCCCTTGCCCTTGGTCCACCGGATGATGCCGCGCTGATAGTGGACCACGCACGAGTTGCCGCTGCAGGTTTCGCGCACCTTGGGGTATCCCAGGTTGCCGTGCTCGGAGCCCTCGACCCGCCAGCGCTGCAGGATGCCGCCGCGCTGCGCGCGGGCACCCGTGCTGGGAGACCAGTGGATGGTGCCGCCCTGGTACTGCCGGTAGCAGCCGGCGTCGCGAAGACCGCAGCGTTCGGAGGACGTGGCTTTGCCCAGCCATCCGCTGGCGCCCCCCAGCGAACGGTACTCGTTGTCGATACCGGCCCCGGCCATGGCGGGAGCGGTTCCCAGCATGGAGAACACCAACGCCAGGAGTGCGGAGAAGAGGACCGTTCGAGACATCTGTTTACGCGGCATGCTCCCAGGGTAGTCCGGGCGTGGCGTCAGGAACCCGAAATTAGGTTTAATTTTCGGCGCAAATCTCCAAGTGACACCGGACGCATTCGACCGGTCATGTCATTGAGCGCGAGGGTGCGCCGTCGCGTAGACCTCGCGTAGAGATTCTACGGAGACCTTGGTGTAGATCTGGGTGGTGGCCAGGGATGCGTGCCCCAAGAGTTCTTGGACCACTCGTAGATCCGCCCCGCCCTCCAGTAAGTGGGTCGCGAATGAGTGCCGCAGTGTGTGCGGGGTGACGTCCTCGCCCAGTTGAGCGAGTTCGGCGGCGTCCTTGACCATGGTCCACGCCGTTTGGCGGGAAATCCGGCCACCCCTGGCGTTGAGGAATACTGCGGGTGTTCCCTTGCCGTGCCGGGACAATTCCGGTCGCCCGCGCACCAGGTACTGGTCCAGGGCCTTCTTCGCATACGAACCCACCGGAACCATGCGTTGTTTATTGCCCTTGCCCAACAGCCGTACGAAGGACAGCTCTGAGTCATGGAGCCCCGCCAGATCGTCCACGTCCAGGGCGACCGCCTCAGAGATGCGCGCGCCCGTCGCGTACAACAGCTCCAGGAAAGCACGCGCCCGTAGCCCCGCCGGAGACTCCGGGTCCGGAGCCGAGAGAATCTTTTCCACGCTGTCCAGGGCGATGGCCTTGGGGAGGCGCTGCGGCGGCGTCGGCGGACTGACGCGAGAGGCGACGTCCACGGGGCACAGTCCCTCCGCGACCCAGAACGCGTGGGCGCCACGGACGGCCGCCAGGACGCGGGCGGTGCTACGAGTGCTCAGCGCGGGATGCTCCGGTGAACCCTCGTGGAGCAACCGCACAAAGGCGCGGACGTGCTCGGTCGAGATCTCGGGCGGCGCGGACGCCGAGCCACCCTCAGAAGCTTCGGTGGGCCCGGTCAGGAATTCGAGATACCGCGTGAGGTCCCGGCGGTAAGCCGCCAGCGTGTTCGCGGCCAAGCCCCGCTCCACGGTCAGGTGATCGAGGTAGCGGTGAACGGCGCGTTCCAGATCCGGCGGAACGGACGAGTCGGTCACCGGAAGTTCAGATGACCCGGCCACGGGCTGTCCACCGGGCGCAGTGACGTCCAGTCCTGTGCTCGTGCGGCGTGCGCGGCCAGAATGCCCAGGACCGCGGCGGGCGAATTGATCTGGCCGGACAGCGTGGCGGCCACGGCATCGTCGAGATCGGCGAACCGGACGATAATCTCCGCCTCTTCACCGTCGCGCTCGTGCCGGTCTGCCTCCGGAACCTCGTGCAGGCCACGGGCCAGGAAAATCCGATTGGCCTCCGAAGACGAACCGGGTGAGTTGTGGAAGTCCACGAGCACGTGCCAGTCGTCCGCGGTCATGTCGGCTTCTTCGGCCAGTTCCCGCTGAGCTGCCGTGTGCGGCGGTTCCCCGTCCACGTCGAGCAGTCCGGCGGGGATTTCCCACATGCGCATGCCCACGGGGTGGCGGTACTGGTTGATGAGCAGAACCCGGTCCTGCTCATCCAGGGCCACGATGGACACCGCCCCGGGGTGGGTGATGAAGTCTCGTTTCAGGGTCGAGTCTTCATCACCCATGCGGAACTCATCGCGCTGAACGTCCCAGATGAATCCTTCGTACACCGTGTCCGATGCCACCACCGTGTGGGGATCCACCGTGTCTTTCAGCTCTGCTCGGCTCACGCGCGAGAGTTCCATGCGAACCTCCGGTTGCTCGGTGATCTGCTGCCCTAGGCCTTTACTCGCTGCCCAGTGCCTCGCGGCGGGACAGGGCCGCCTTGATGAGGCCGTCGAACAGCGGGTGCGGGCGGGTCGGACGGGAGCCGTACTCCGGGTGAGCCTGGGTGGCCACGTAGTACGGGTGCTCGCTACGGGGCAGTTCCACGAACTCCACGAGCTGACCGTCCGGGGATGTTCCGGACATCACCAGTCCGCCCTGGGTCAACGCATCGCGGTAGGCATTGTTGACCTCGTAACGGTGACGGTGACGCTCGGAAACCTCCAGGCTGCCGTAGGTCTCGGCGACCACGGAGCCCTCGGCGAGCTTGGCCGGGTAGGAGCCCAGGCGCATGGTGCCGCCCAGGTCGCCGGCACCCTCAACGAACTGCTTCTGCTCTTCCATGGTGGCGATCACCGGGGTGTCGGTCTCGGGATCGAACTCGGTCGAGGACGCGTTGGGCAGGCCCACCACGTTGCGCGCGAATTCCATGACCATGCACTGCAGGCCCAAGCACAGCCCCAGGACCGGAACCTGGTTCTCACGGGCCCATTTGAGCGCGCCCAGCTTGCCTTCCAGACCTCGGATGCCGAAACCTCCGGGGACACAGATCGCATCCACGTCACCGAGTTCGCGCTGCGCACCCTCCGGGGTGTCGCACAGGTCGGAGGCAACCCACTTGATGTGCACGCGGGAGTCATTGGCGAAACCGCCGGCACGCAGTGCCTCGGACACGGACAGGTAAGCGTCCGGGAGGTCGATGTACTTGCCCACGAGCGCCACGTTCACGTGGTGCTCCGGCTGGTGCACGGCTTCGAGCAGGTGCGACCACTGGGTCAGATCTGCGTCGCCGTAGGACAGACCCAGGTAGTCCAGGATGTAGGTGTCCAGACCCTGGTTGTGCAGGGTCGTGGGGATGTCGTAAATGCTCGGCGCGTCGGCACAAGAGATCACGGCGTCCAGGTCCACGTCACAGGCGCCGCCGACCTTGCGGAGCATGCCGTCCGGGACCTCACGGTCGCAACGCAGGACCAGTGCGTCCGGTTGGATACCCAGACCGCGCAGCGTGGCCACGGAGTGCTGAGTCGGCTTGGTCTTAAGCTCACCGGAGGGGCCGATGAACGGGATCAGGGACACGTGCAGGTAGAACACGTTGTTGCGGCCCACATCCTGGCGCACCTGACGGGCGGCCTCGATGAAGGGCTGGGATTCGATGTCACCCACGGTGCCACCGATCTCGGTGATGATGATGTCCGGGGCGTCCTGGTCCTCGGAACGGCGGCGCATACGGCGCTTGATCTCGTTCGTGATGTGCGGGATGACCTGAACCGTGTCGCCCAAGTATTCGCCGCGGCGTTCCTTGGCGATCACGGTGGAGTACACCTGACCCGTGGTCACGTTGGCGGAGGCATCCAGGTTCTCGTCCAGGAAGCGCTCGTAGTGACCGATATCCAGGTCGGTTTCTGCGCCGTCGTCCGTGACGAAGACTTCACCGTGTTGGAACGGGTTCATGGTTCCGGGATCAACGTTGAGGTACGGATCCAGCTTCTGCATGGTCACCGAGAGTCCGCGCGAGCGTAGCAACATGCCCAGTGACGAGGCCGTCAGGCCCTTGCCAAGAGAGGAAGCTACACCACCCGTGACGAAGATCTGTCGAGTAACTTTGCCGTTGTTCTGCGTGCCTGCCTCGGGGGCGGCGTTCTGAGCGTTCACCACGGAATTTCAGCCTACCATTCCAGTTGCGTTGAGTTGAGGGGCAGTTGTGTCATGCGGTTGCGTCCCGCAAGAGCTCGCGGGCGTGTTCCCGCGCCGCTTCAGAGTTTTCGTGGCCCGCGAGCATGCGGGCCAATTCCACCACACGTTCCTCGTCCGTGAGCACTCTCACGTCCGAAACCGTGGAATCCGAAGACTTGGTCACCAACACGTGATGGTCCGCAAAGGCCGCAACCTGCGGCAAGTGGGTCACCACGAGCACCTGGACATTCTTGGCCAACATCTTGAGGCGTCGGCCGATCTCCACCGCGGCCTTACCGCCCACGCCGGAATCCACCTCGTCGAAGACGAAGGTCGGCACCGGGTCCACCTCGGACAGCACGACTTCCAGGGACAGCATGATGCGGGAAAGCTCACCACCCGAAGCACCCTTGCCCAGCGGTCGAGGCTTGGCATCCGGGTGGGGTGCCAGCAAGAACTCGATCTCGTCGCGACCGTGCTCGGTGAACTGTTCGGTGGGTTCCACAGAAACCACCAGCGACGCGTTGGGCATAGCCAGCGCGGTCAATTCCTTGCTCACGGCCTTGGACAGCTTCTCGGCGGTCTTCCGGCGTAGCTCCAGCATGGTCTGCGAGCGCTCGAGCAGTTCCTGGTGCAGTGCGTGCGCCTCGTTGCGCAGTTCCTCGTCGCGTTGCGGGTCGTCGACCAGGTCGGAGAGCCTACCGCGGGCGGTGTCGGCCCATTCGATGACCTCGTCGATCGTGGTCCCGTACTTGCGCGTAAGGGTCCGTAGTGCGTTGCGGCGCTGCTCCACCTGTGCAAGCCGTGCGGGACCGTCCTCGTCGAGACCACTCGCGTACCCGGAAAGGTCCGCGGCGACGTCGGCGGCGACCACCGTGAGCTCTCGCACCCGCGTGGCCAACTCGGCCAACTCCGCATCCGAATCGGACTCGTGATCCAAGGCCTGCTGGGCGTAGGACAGCAAAGCCACGGCGTTGGTGTTCGGCTCGTCGTCCGCGTCCGTGCCGCTCAACGCCGCCTGAGCCGTCACGGCCGCTGAACGCAAGGCCTCAAGGTTGGTGAGCTTCTCACTGTCGGCGTCCAGTTGGACGTCCTCGCCGGAGATCGGCTCCACGGCATCAATTTCTTCGAGCGCGGTGGTCAGGCTCTGCGCTTCCAGGGCACGCTCGCGCATGTTCTCTTTGATCTCGCGCAGGGTCGCCACAATGGTCCGGTAGCGGGCCAGCTTTTCGCGGTACGCGGCCAGTTCTTTGGCCAGCGGCGCCCCCGCGTACTCATCCAAGGCCTTTCGCTGGGCCACGGCGGACTTCAGCCGCAGCTGGTCGGACTGACCGTGCACGGCCACCAGGGTCTCCCCCACGGCTCCCAGGGTTCCGACCGGCGCGGATCGGCCACCCACGTGAGCGCGGCTGCGCCCTTCCGCGGACACCGTTCGAGACAACAGAATTTGCGCCTCGTCCCGGCCGTTCACGGTTTCGACGTCGACGACGCCGCCCGCCTCCTCCACGAGCTCAACCGCACCGTGCGTGGCCAGCACCATGACGGTCGCCTCCGCCAGGGCCTTGCCACTTCCGGAGCGCACCGCTCCGGCGTCCGCCCGGTTGCCCAGGAGCATGCCGAGGGCCGTGACGACCATGGTCTTACCGGCTCCGGTCTCACCCGAGAGGATGGACAGTCCGGGCCCCAAGGGCAGCACGGCATCCGTGATGACACCCAGGTCATGGATGTGAATTTCTTCGATCATTGGCTCGGGGTCTCACCTGACGAAGGTCGGTCCGGGGATTGGTCGAGAATGTGGCGCGCGCTATCGCTGTCACGCGCGGAAATGGGATCGTACGGGATCTCGCGGCCCACGCTGAGTTTGGGGAAACCGTTGTCCTCGGACATGACGTGGTGCTTGGGCTGGACCATGGGCAACGCCGTGGTCTTGGCGTCCTGCTGATGGCTGGGCAATGGGCCTCGCCAGCCGGCGGTGGGCAGTTCGAACTTCTTGACGAGCCGTTCGGAGAACGGTGTTGCGTGCATCCGCGCAAGGTTCACGGGCTTGTCGGAGCGGCGCACCTCAATGCGACATCCGGGTGGCAGGTCCGCGGTACGCCGGCCATCACACCACAGCACACCCCGGGCGTCGGTGCGAGTGAGGACTTCCACGGCCAGCATGGAACGCGGGGAGATGACCAGGGGTCGTGAGAACAGCGCGTGAGCAGACAGCGGCACCATGAGCAGCGCCTCGACCTCGGGCCAGACCACCGGTCCCCCGGCAGAGAATGCGTAGGCGGTAGACCCCGTGGGTGTTGCCATGACCACACCGTCGCAACCGAACGTGGACAGCGGACGGCGATCCACCTCGATGACCACTTCGACCATTTTTTCGCGGTTGCCTTTTTCGACCGAGGCCTCGTTGAGGGCCCAGGTGTGCAACACCTTTTTCTGGTTCTCCCACACGGTCACGTCCAGGGCCATGCGGCGTTCCACGGTGTAGCGACCGTCCACGATCGCCTCGACGGTTTCGGTGAGCCCGGAGCGTTCAGATTCTGCCAGGAATCCCACGTGACCCAGGTTCACGCCCAGCAATGGGGTGTCCACGCCGCGAACAACCTCGGCGGCGCGCAGGATGGAGCCGTCACCGCCCAGCACCATGACCAGTTCGATATCACGCAGGGCAACGTCTTCTTCGACGATTTCTACGGGCACCATGGTTTGGCCGTCGGCCTCCAGAGCTTGCAGATCTCGGCGGGACAACACCGGAATCAGTCCCGCGTCGTGCAGTTGCGCACAGGACTGACGGGCGGCGTCTTTGGCATCACGCCTGCCCGTGTGTGTCATGACCAAGATTTTCCGGCTCACGTCTTCGGGTCATCCTCCTGCGTTTCGGTCTGCGGTCGAACGGGCTTTGCTAAGACTACGCGAGCGATCCGACTCGCTGAACGGTGCTTCGTTTACGGCACCAGACGAAGAACTCCACGTTACCGTCTTGGCCCGGCAAGGGGCTTTCCACCCTTCCTCTCACGTCCAGGCCCGCACTTTCGGCGGCCGCGATCACACCGTCCACGGCGCGGCGTCGTTCCCGTTCGGACGTCACCACCCCCGTACGCGAGATGTTGTCCACGCCCACTTCGAACTGCGGTTTGACCATGAACAGCACGTCTCCCCCGTCCTTGGTGGCACGCCCGAGAGCGTCCGTGACTAGAGTCAGAGAGATGAACGACAGATCGCACACGGTCAGATCCGCGGGCCCCCCGATTTCTTCCGGGGACATGTAGCGCACGTTGAGGCCCTCGAACACGCGCACGCGCTCGTCGTTGCGCAGCTCCGCCACCAGCTGGTCGTGGCCCACGTCCACCGCCACCACTTCACGGGCACCTCGGCGCAGCAACACGTCCGTGAATCCGCCGGTGGATGCCCCTGCGTCCAGGCAACGCAGTCCGGCCGGATCGATATCGGTGAACGTGTCCAGGGCGCCCGCCAGTTTGTGCCCCCCACGGCTGACGTATTCGTCGGCCGCCGACGCCGCCACCTCCAGTTGGTCCTCTTCGCTCACCTTGAGGGAGGGTTTGGTGCAGGGGGCACCATTCACGCTGACGCGTCCGTCCCGGATCCAGGACGCCGCAAGCGTCCGGGATCGAGCGAGCCCCCGAGAGGTCAGGGCCTGGTCCAGCCGCAGACTCACTGGCCCGTGAGCCCCGTGGGAAGGGAACCGGGTTGCTGTTTGAGGATCGACTCCAGTTCGGCGTGCAGTTCCTGAAATGCCGCGGCACGTTCATTGACCGGCAACTCGCTCACCGCTGCTTCCTTGGCGAGCACGCGGTCCACGGAATCCAGTCCCGTGACGGGCACCGGATCAGAGTCTGCACGGTAGGCAGCATCGTCATCCACGACGCCGAATTCCTGGGCATCGAGGTCCGGAGCGTCGGTGTCGGGGGCGTCCCAGCTGTCATTCGGGAACTGCTCGCTCATCGTGCCGCCTCCCACGTCACTTCGGGGTCGGTCGGGGTTTTGGCGTCCGGGTGCAGCGCCCACCATGCGGCGCACGCGGCACGCCAGCCGTCCAGACTGTTTTCCGGGGCCTGGATCCGCACACCGTTGTCTCGTGCAACTGCAATGGCGTCACGGCACGTAGCGGTCACTTCTTGATCACTGTTGTCCTCGCGGGAAACCTGCGGATCGGGGTATGCCTTGTACAGTTCCCGCAAGTTACCCAGCAAGTACGTCGGTCGTTCCTGATCGCACGCGCGCAACACGGTTTCCGGAGTGTCCACTCCCGTGAACACTTCGATGCTTTCCATACCTGCGGCGTGGGCACCACGGATATCGGTGTCGAGGCGGTCGCCCACCACCACGGGGCGCTGGCTTTTCGCGCGCTCGGCGGCCTCGTGGAACACCGGCGCCTGGGGTTTGCCCGCAACTATGGGTTCGCGCCCCGTAGCAGCAGCCACCGCGGCCACCAGGGTGCCATTACCCGGCGCAATGCCGCGTTCCTTGGGAATCGTGAGGTCCGTGTTGGTGGCACACCACAGCACGGATTCATCGGCCAGCGTGTAGGCCGCCTCGGCCAGTTGTTCCCAACCCAATTTCGGATTGAAGCCCTGAACCACCGCGATGGGCTCTTCCGACTGCGACCAGACCGGGGTCAGACCAACGGCCTTGATCTCGTCCGCGAGCGCCTGCGCACCGGTGATCAGCACCTTGGCCTTCTCGGGGAGTCGACCGGCCAGCAGCTTGGCCGCGGCTTGAGCGGAGCTGGCCACGTTACTTTCCCGGGTCGGCGCACCCAGTTCCGAGATGTGCTCAGCCACGGCGGCCGGTGGGCGTGACGCGTTATTCGTCACGTACATCACCGGAACGCCCATCTCCGCTGCACGGTTCAACGATTCCGGTCCACCATCAATGGCATCGGGACCCGCATAGACCACGCCGTCCAGGTCGCAGAGCAGCGCGTCAAAGCGACTGATCAGCGGCTCATCGGTCATGGTTCTCAGAATCGTCGCCGGTCTCAGCGGTCTCTCCGGATTCAGACGCGGGGGCCACAGTGTGGGACTCGCCCGGCTCCACGGGAGCCGTGGTCTCGGCCGGCTCTGCGGCGGCGTCGGTCTCGGAAGGAGCGGCAACGCTCGTGTCGGTGTTGTCGCCCGCCTCGTCGTCCGCGCGCTGGGCAGAGTCAGCGGACACCTCGGCCTCTACGGGAGTGGATGCCTCGGTGACGACGACGTCGTCCTGGCCGTCGACGGCGTTGCTGACCGGAGCGTCGTCGGCAGCATCGGGGCTACCAACACCCGAGTCGGTCGCGTTGGCAGACTCGTGAGGCGTCTCGGCCACATCACCGACGTTCTCGCTATGGCGTTCCCCAGCCTCGCGGACGGTTTCCTTGGCGGCGTCGAGGTCGATATCGTCACCGAGGTCCACGATCTCCGGTTCGGAGAACTGACCCAGTCCGAGTGCGGCCTCGGCCACGATGGCCTGGCGTTCCCAGCTCAGGGCCTCCTTGTCACGGCCGACACCGCGCAGTGCTTCCGCGTACGCCCGGAACAAACGCGGGCTGTAGGAGAACCCGCGGTTCTTGTCGAGTTGCGGGATCTGCAGTGCCGCCAACGATGCCTGCTTGTCTCCGGCGTCGGAATGGATGCCGGACACCACGATGGCCAGCTCAACCTTGCCAGCAGCATCCAACTTCTCGACCGCGCTCGACTGAGCTTCCTCGAGTGCCTTCTCAGCTTTGCCCAGGGCGCGCTGACAATCCACGATGAGCGGCAAGTGTTCTTCCGAGCCGGAAATGCGGCGATGGGTCCGCAGTTCCTTGAGAGCCAGCGCGTAATCCTCGGCGGCGTAGGCAGCCACACCCGTTGCTTCACGGACAACCGCAATGCGGCCGGCCTTCCGCACGGCCGCATTGGCGTGCTCGAGCGCGAACTCGGGATCCACCTCCAGGTAACGCGCAGCCATGACCAGGTGCTGGGCGACCCGCTCCGCATTGCGAGGTTCCAGTGCCTCGAGCTGACGACGCGTGGGCTTGTCGACCTCGCGACCCGTGACGTCCTCGTCGATGTCGGGCGCAATGAACCGGGGCTTGTCCAGATCGTTCAGATCCCGTCGGGTCATGCGCTCTTCGCGGTCAGCGTCCCTGCGGCGATCGTCGCCACCAAAGTTATCGCGGCGCCGATCATCACGGCGACCACCGGAACGGTCGTCACGGCGGAAGTCCTTGCGGCCGTCTGGGCGGCCACCACGATCATCACGACGATCCCCACCGCGATCGTCACGACGTCCCTCACCTGAACGGCGGTCGTCACGGCGGAAGTCCTTGCGTCCATCGGGACGGCCACCGCGGTCATCACGACGGACATCACGGCGATCCCCGCCCCGGTCATCACGACGTCCATCGAAGGAACGACGGTCGTCCGAACGGCCTCCACGGTCGTTGCGCCGGTCATCGGTGCGGTCTCCGTAGGACCGACGGTCGTTGCGGTCGTTACGGGGACGATCATCCCAGCGTCGGTTCTCGCGACGGTCGCCTCCGCCGTATCCCTCGGTGCGTCGACCATCGGAACGGCCCCCGCGGTCATCACGGCGGTCGTTGGTCCGATCATCACGGCGGAAGTCCCTACGATCTCCACCCCGGTCATCACGGGGACCGTCGAAGGAACGGCGGTCATCACGCCGATCGCCGGAACCGCCCCGGTCGTCACGGCGGTCGCCGGAACCACTGCGGTCTTCCCAGGTACGGCTGCGGTTGCCGGTCTCACGTTTGCGTTCCCAGTCACCACTGCGTCGTTCCGAGCGGTGGCCGTCCTTGCGGTCCTGGAAACGATCGAACTGACGGCTCTGGCCCTTACGATCACCGGAGCGGCCGTCCGAGCGATCGTTGCGGGGGCGATCGTCCCACCGGCGGGGTTCGCGGCGGTCATCGCCGCCCTGGTTGTCGCGGCGTCGATCATCGCGCCGGTCCCCGGCCCGATCGTCACGACGATCATCGCGACGGAAGTCCCTGCGATCTCCGCCGCGGTCATCACGGCGTCCGTCGAAGGAACGACGGTCATCGCGGCGGTCCCCACCTCGGGTGTCATCCCGGCGATCATTACGACCGCCCTCGCGGCGGTCGTCCCGACGATCCCTCGAACCGCCGCGATCTTGCCAGGAGCGATCCCGATCTCCTCGGTTGTTCCAGCCGCCGGGCCCGCCCGAGCCGCGGCGTCGGTCTCCGCCGGAACGCTCGGAATTGTCGCGGGAACCGTACTGTTCGGAATCGGTCAAAGGGATCTCCTTGTGGGCCCGAGGGCCAAAAGCGTGGAAGCGACATGATGAGTCGTGGTAGTGTTCATTGCATTCTACAAAGGGGACGCGGTCGGCGTCCCCTCAACCGTGGGTCAGCTTGGTCACCGCCGGTCGAAACGGACGGTGTCAGCGACATCGGCGCGACCACAATCGTGAGAACGTGTCGTTGAACCAATACCCCTCCTTGTCCCGAGAGATCTTGAACCATGAGTCTTCGTTCCCTGTCCAAAAACCTGCTGTTGCGGGTGCTGGTGGCCATCGTGCTGGGCATCGTGTGCGGAATGTTCTTCCCAGAAGGCGTCGCACGAGTTTTCCTGACCTTCAACGGCATTTTCAGCCAGTTCCTGGGATTCCTGATCCCCGTGTTGATCGTGGCCCTGGTAACCCCTGCCATTGCGGACCTCGGGCGTGGCGCGGGCAAGTGGCTGGCTGTCACCGCGGGCATTGCCTACGGATCCACAGTCTTTGCCGGCCTCTTGGCGTTCCTGGTGGCCAAGGCGAGCTATCCGTGGCTGCTGGGTGACCGAGGTTCTGTAGGTTCCTTGGAGAACCCGGAGGACCACGCGTTGTCCGGGTTCTTCGAAATCACCATGCCACCCGTGTTCGATGTCATGACCGCACTGGTGCTGTCCTTCTGCCTGGGCGTGGGCATCACCATGATCAAGGGCAACTCGCTCCACAAGGGCTTCGATGAGCTGAGGATCATCATCATGATGATCGTGGAAAAGGTCGTTATCCCGCTTCTGCCCATCTATATCTTTGGCATGTTCATGAGCATCACCATGAACGGGCAGATCACCACCATCATTTCCACGTTCTTCCGCATCGTGATCCTGGCGTTCATCATGACCGTGGTCATCCTGATCATCCAGTACCTGGTCGCCGGAATCGTGGCCAAGCGCAACCCGTTCGTGCTGCTCAAAAACATGCTCCCGGCCTACGCCACCGCCCTGGGCACGTCGTCCTCCGCGGCCACCATCCCGGTGACCCTCAAGTGCGCAGCACGTAACGGTGTGGACGACCGGGTGGCCGGGTTCACCATTCCCTTGTGCGCCACGATCCACCTTTCGGGTTCCACCATGAAAATCGTGCTGTTCTCGTTGGCGATCATGACGATCACGGGCATGCCCATCAATTCGTGGCAGTACGTGGGCTTCATCTTCCTGCTGGGCGTCACCATGGTGGCGGCTCCCGGTGTGCCCGGCGGCGCCATCATGGCTGCGGTGGGCATCCTGCAGTCCGTGCTCGGCTTCGACGAGACGGCCGTTGGTCTCATGATCGCGACCTACATCGCCATCGACTCGTTCGGCACCGCGTGCAACGTGACCGGTGACGGCGCGATCGCAACCATCATGGATCGCATCCTGAAGAACCGCCGCCACGACCTGAAGGCGCCGGAGGACTCCCCCGTCTCGGCCTGACGGCTTTAGGAGCCCTTCAATTGACGACGGCGCCGCGCGAGCAATTCTCGCGCGGCGCCGTCGTCAATTAATCCCATCGGTAGTTGTGGGAAGACCGGCCGCCGGATTGAATGGAGGAATCATGGCGCGCTCGACCGCGCCGAGCTAGAGGCCCCCGATCAAGGAGTCCGTACCCGTGATAAACAGCGCCCCTCAGAATTTCGACGGCACCTACGAGGTGATTGACGACCGACCCGCGATCGTCTTCGAACGCGAGTATCCGGCCGCCCCGTCCCAGCTGTGGGCCACCATGGCCACCGCCCCGGCCATGAGCCGTTGGTTCCCTTCGCGGGTGCAACTCAACGCGCACCAGGGCGGGGGCATCGTGTTCACCGGCGATCCGCACATGGAGTCCAGCACCGGAACGGTGACCGATTGGGAACCGGAACGCCATTGGTCGTTCACGTGGGGCGACTCGGAGGTCGATATCTCGGTCGAACCCGCTCCGGAAGGTAGCAATCTAACGTTCATCGAGTTCCTCGAGGCGGAGAATACTGCTGCCCGTAATGCCGCCGGATGGCACGTGTGTCTCCACGCGATGCAGAGTGTGCTCACCGGTGACACCATGACCACTCCCCTGGACTGGGAGCCGGTGTACCGCGGGTATGCGGAGAAGGGGCTGCCCACCGGCGCCGTGGTGCCCGGTATCAACGACAAGAACTGACGACACCACACGCACAACGAGGGACTCACCCCGTCTCGGGTGAGTCCCTCGTTGTCTGGCGCGGCGGTTGATGCGGACCGCGTCTGGTTAGGCAACGCCCATGATATTGATGCCCGCCGTGGCGAATCCCGCGAACACCACACCCCACAGGACAATCGCGATGACCTGCCAGAAAATGATTTTGCCCTTGGCCACGCCCGCGCCGGCCATCATGGACGAGGTGATCTGGCTCGGCAGGAACCACTGGCCGATCAGCGACACACCGGCCACACCGTACTTCTCGAACAGGCGGTAGAACTTCTGTTTCCGCTTGCTGGGTTCTGCCGCCGGCTTGTTCTTCCGGAACAGGTTGTGCAGTTTTTCAGCGCCGAGCACCAGAACGAGCATCGAGACGATGTTGCCGAGGACCGCAAACGGAACGGTGATGTACAGGGGCACGCCCGCAACCACGCCCAAGAACGATGACCCGTAGGACTCGATGAACGGGATGGCCCCGCCGAGCATCAGGAAGAACGCCTGTGCCATGGGTCCTGCGGCTTCTACGGAGGTCTGCAACCATTCGAGCATTGGTCTGTTCCTTTCAATCTGTGAACCGGCGAGTTCCGGTTGGCTTGCTGAGTACTACTCTTCCGGGATCCGTTCCGAGCCGTTAGTGTCGCCCTGTCATGAGTAGCGCGTGCGGTGTCATCAAACCCGTATGACAGCTGTCATATCGGAGGTGAGCAGCGCTTAGGCTGTTGCCATGGCCCTTCCCTCGGACCGCTCAACGGCAAGTCGAAACCCGACACTCGGTAGTTCAACCGCGGCGTCGGTGCACCAGCGCCGAAACATGGCGGTGGTGTGGTGGAGCACCTACCTCTCGCTCATCTTCCTGGCGATCTTCATCTACGGCCTGGCATTGCTGGTCAGGGTGGCTCAAGATCCACAACTCGTCGCGTTGGTGGTGGCTGCCCTGGGCGCACTCGCGATCGTGCCCTGGGCCATGACGGTTCTCAGAGCTCGCCGAGGGATCGACAACGCAACGTTCCGTACCCCCACCATGGCCTGCGCCGGTATTCTCGCGTTCGCCAGCGCGCTGATCAGCTTGTGGTCTCCACCCGCTTTTGGGGTCGGCGCGCTTCCACTCGCGCTCGTGCTGGCCACGGCCGCACTGTCGCTCTCCAAAGGCCGTTGGTGGGTCATCTTCACAGCGTTGTTCCTACCCGCTGCTCACTTGTCCTTGGCGATCGCGCTCAATGGAACCCCGGCCGAATCTCGTGACCTCATCACAGTCACCTGGCTCTCGTTCTTCACCGTGTTGGGTGTTCCCACGTCCTTATGGGTCTGGGCCGTCATGGTCGAACTCGATGTCACCCGCCAACAAGCGGCGGAACTAGCCATCACCAATGAACGATTGCGGTTCGCGGCCGACCTCCACGACGTACAGGGCCATCATCTCCAGGTCATCAGCCTCAAGACAGATCTCGCGTCCCGCTTGCTGGCCAAAGACAGGCCCGACGCCGCCGCGCCCCACATTCTCGAAGCCCACGACGCCGCTCAGACCGCCCTGCAAGAGACTCGCGCTCTGGTTCAGGGCTACAGGAAGACCACACTCACTCAGGAGCTCAACAACGCTTCGGCCGTCTTGGAATCGGCGGGCGTCAAAACCAATGTCACCGTGCCGGAGCTCATTGCTACGTGGTCCCAACAGCCAGAATCCACAGAACTCGGCTCTGTCCTGGGACTCGCCGTCCGCGAGGCGACCACGAACATCCTGCGGCATTCTCACGCGGGTACCGCTGACTTCGACCTGACGCTTGGCAGCGGACCATCGGTTCACGGTGCGGCGGTCGTCGAGCTGAGAATCCGCAACGACGGCGCTCCCGCCCTGGTAACTCAGGCGTCAGTCAATTCCCATGCCAGTTCAGGGCTGGACGGACTCAGACGACGCCTCGCCGACATCGGCGGGCAGCTCAACACGGAGACGACAACGAACCAGGAATTCATCCTCCGGGTCTCGGTACCCAGATCAATGGACTTCCCAGCCGCACACGACAAGGACGACTCACAGTGAACAGTTCCCCCATTTCCATCGTGCTCGCCGACGACGAGCACCTGATCCGCGGCGCCCTTGCGGCCCTGTTGGACCTTGAGGACGACTTCGCCGTGGTCGCTGACGTCGACAACGGTACGGACGCGCTGGCTGCAGCACATCAACACGGCCCCACCGTGTGTGTCTTGGATCTTGAAATGCCTCCCACCGACGGAGTGGACACCGCATCGAACATTCTCCGAGAGATCGACACACACGTTGTGATGGTGACCCGTCACGCCCGCCCAGGAGTGCTGCGGCGGGCACTAGCGGCCGGCGTCAAAGGTTTCGTACCCAAGTCCACCCCGTCGGAGAAACTCGCTGAGGTAATCCGTACCGTAGCCGGCGGCGCGCGCTATGTGGATCCAGAGATCGCAGCCAGTGCGCTCACCGGAACGGACTGTCCGCTGTCCGAGCGGGAACTCGACGTGCTCCGCGCAACCACGGAACACGACACCCTGGCCCAAACCGCCCAGGAGCTCCACCTGGCCGCGGGCACAGTTCGGAACTACGTTTCCTCGGCCATTGCCAAACTCGGTGTCAGCAGCCGGCAGCAGGCTGCTCAGAAAGCCTGGGAGGAAGGCTGGATCTGACGGGACACACCCTCTTGAATCCGTATTAAATGCAGAAGGGGCTGGTTCGGGAACCCCAAGACGGAGTTACCCGAACCAGCCCCTTTTCATGCACCGCCCCCGTTGGTGGCCGGGCCATGGCCCAACCCCACGGGCGTTCAACCTGAGTTGGCTCATTCGTTTAGTGCGTGATTTTCGGGGTCGCGGATGGCGTCGAGGACGGCCTGCTGCTC
>NZ_JAVKPR010000024.1:0-40049 GCF_040980905.1 Kocuria sp. CPCC 205235 | reverse complement strand
ACTACATCGCCCGCAGCCTCCTCGAATCAGGCGGCTTCAGAAACCAGCTACACCCTCGGATGCGATGAGCCCCTCAAGAACACCGAAGTGGTCGCGGACCTCTCCACCGAGGAGGGCCTCGCCGGGATGGTCGAAGAGGTATCCCAGCAGACCTCCGTGGTGGACGGAGTAATCGCCAACGCGGGAACCTCCTTGCAGGCTCCCCTGGATGTGGCCATCAACTTCTTCGGTGCGGTGGGCACGGTCAATGGGCTGCTTCCCTTGCTGAGCAACTCCGATGCGCCCCGCGTGTGCATTACCGCAAGCGCCGCGTCACTGCACCCCGCCAATGATGAACTCTTGGACGCAATGCTCAACGGCGACCGCGAAACCGCCGCCGCCATTGGCGAGCAGCTGGTGGCCGCCGGTGGGATGGCCGGTTACCTCAACTACTCTTCTTCCAAACAGGCCGTGGCCCGCTGGGTCCGCCGCAACGCCACCACCGAACGGTTCGCAGGCGCGGGAATCTCGCTCAACGCCGTGGCTCCCGGTGTGGTCATCACGCCCATGACCGAGCAGCTTTTCGCGACCGAAGAGGGTCGCCAGCAGATGGAACAGGGCATGCCCTCTCCGCTGAACGGCCCCGCTCGTGCCGAGGACATTGCGTCGGCCATTTGCTTCCTGACTTCCGCCGCGGCGGGCAAGGTCACCGGCCAGGTGCTGTTCGTGGACTCCGGCTATGACGCCCTGACCCGAGGCGACACTTCCTGGTGAACCGCGCAGCTGCTCGGACTGTCCTGCGCGGGAGCGAGATCCGAACCTCAGGTGAGGAAACTGCAGGATCCTAGTTTTAGGTGAGGGAAGTGCTGAATTCTTGCAAGAATTCAGCACTTCCCTCACACCACGCTGGGTGGCTGTTCTTGCCTCACATGAGGCTGTCCGAGCGGTCCGGGGACGCCGGCTCCATCAGCCCAGCAGGATCACATCCAGGGTGCGGGGGCCGTGGACGCCCTCCACTCGTTCCAGCTCGATGTCCGAAGTCGCTGATGGCCCGGAAATCATGGTCGTGGGAGCGGTCGGCTCCACACGGGCCATGGCTTCCGGGATCAGTTCCACGATCGAATCCAGCGGCACGATGCAGATGTGGTGATCCGGGACCAGGGTGATCGCGCGACGTCCCTCATTGGGCCTGCCGGACAGGAAGATCGTTCCCGTCTGCGCACAGGACACCGTGGAGGACGTCACCACCGCATCCACCTGGTTCAGTTCGCGCACACCCAGAGCTGACGCCTTACGAGCATCGTTCGGATCGACGATCGCACGGCGAGCAGCGGTATCTTCCGGCAGGAACGCGGTATCGAACACATCGGGGATCACGTAACGAGCCGACGCGCCGAGCTGGGTCGCGATCCGCTCCGCCACGGTCTCCGCGGTTTCACGGAACACATTGGCCTTGTAGTCCAGCAACCGGTCCTCGAGCATCTCCACGATCTCCTCGCGGGACAATTCCGAGGTCTTCCGATACTCCCGCGGAGTCTCCGCCACGGCTGGCTGATCGGCCAGCGCGCCGCGGATGCGGGCCAAGATCTCGGTTTTGGCGTCCGCGCTCATCGCTGTGCTCCGTCCTGGTCGTTGGTGCCGTTGCCGAGCTGGTCCGGCTCGGCGGTGGGCTGTTTTGCAGAGTTCTCCGGCGGGATCGCCGGTACAGCATCGTCCTGCTCCGTCCGTCGCGTGGTCGCGGGCCCGTCCGCAGATGCCTCGCTCGAAGCAAAAGCGACGACACCGTCCTGGGCCAGTCGCTGTTCGGTCTCACCCTCGTGTTTCTTCCACCAGTTGCGGAAGGACTGCTTGGGCGGTTCGGGGATGTCTCGCTGCTGCGTCCAACCACCCACCATGCCGGGGAGCCAACCGATGGCGTGATCGCGTCCGGCGACCACACGGCCCAGCGGCAGACCCTTTTCTGCCAGGGACATGCGCTTACCCGAGGACATCACGAACGAGGCCCCCTTCATCATGGCATCCATCTGGGTGGGGACCTTCTTGGCCGGAGCGGACTTAGAAATCTTGCGTCCCGCGGATCGCACGGACGCGGCAACGTCACTCGCTGCTCCGCGCACGGTCGCACCTCGAGAACGTGTGCCAGGATCGGTCCGCTCGGAATCCGCATCACCCGTCAGCGCTTTCTCCGACCGCCAGTTGTCCGCGGATTCCGTGGCGAGGTCGTGAGAAACGGGAGCCGGGGCGGCGTCGTCCTGGGTGCGTTCGCCGTGCTTGGTGCGAATGTCCTCGTCGCGCAGGTGCACCAGAATGTCCGGAATATTGATCTTGACGGGACACACCTGGTAGCAGGCGCCGCACAGCGAAGACGCGTACGGCAGGGATGCGTTCTCCTCGGAGGTGATGCCCGTGAGCTGCGGCGACAGGATTGCGCCGATGGGCCCCGGATACGTGGAACCGTACGCGTGACCGCCGGCGTGCTCGTAGACCGGGCATACATTGAGGCAGGCTGAGCAGCGGATGCAGTGCAACGCGGAACGACCATCCGGATCGGACAGCACCGCGGAGCGGCCGTTGTCGAGCAGCACCACGTGGAAGTTCTGCGGCCCGTCGCCGGGCGTGACCCCCGTCCACAGCGAGGTGTAGGGGTTCATCCGCTCGCCGGTCGAGGACCGCGGCAGCAGCTGGAAGAAGACCTCGAGGTCCTCGTACGAAGGCAGCAGCTTTTCGATCCCCATGACCGTGATCAGGGTGTCCGGGAGCGTGAGGCACATGCGACCGTTGCCCTCGGACTCGACCACGGACAGCGTGCCGGTATCGGCGATGCCGAAGTTCGCACCGCTGATCGCCACGCGCGTGGCCAGGAACTTCTCCCGCAGGTGCTGCCGCGCGGCCTCAGCGAGAACCCGCGGTTCGCTCGTGAGCTCGTCCGTGGTTTCGGGCATTTCGCGGCGGAAGATCTCACGGATCTCCTCGCGGTTCTTGTGAATCGCGGGCACCAGGATGTGCGAGGGCTTGTCGTGACCCAGCTGCACGATCAACTCCGCGAGGTCCGTCTCGGTCGCGGTGATGCCGTGTTCCTCGAGGTGCGCGTCCAGACCGATTTCCTGCGTGGCCATGGACTTGACCTTGATGACGTCCGACGTGCCGGTCTCTTGCACGAGCTCGGTCACGATCCGGTTGGCCTCATCCGCGTCACGCGCCCAGTGCACCACGCCGCCGCGGGCGATCACGTTCTGCTCGAACGCTTCGAGCAGCTCGGGCAGATTGGCCATCACGCGTTCCTTGATCGCGGACCCCGCATCGCGCAGCTGCTGCCAGTCCGGGACCTCGCCCACCACGTTGGCGCGCTTGCCGCGGATGGTGTGCGTCGCGTGCCGGATGTTGGCCCGCATCTGATCGTTCTTGAGTTCTTCCTTGGCGGCCTTGGGGAACGCGACCTGTGCGTGCAGATTGCCCTGCCCGTGCACGGGACGCACCGCGGGCATGCCCAGATCGGTGATGCTCATCGGTTACCTCCAGCGTTCGACGCCACTCGCGCGGGAATGGACAGTTCCACGGGCCCCTCCACCACGAGGGGATTCTCCTTGGTGGAGGCCAGAATCTCCACGAAGTGCACGGTGCGCACGGGCGCCTTGCGCTTGGATGCGGCACCGCCCAGGTGCATCAAGCAGGATGAGTCGCCTCCGGTGCACAGGGACGCGCCCGAGGCCTCGATGTTGCGCAGCTTGGCTTCCGCCATGGCTCCGGAGACGTCCGGGTTCTTGAAGGAGAACGTGCCGCCGAATCCGCAGCATTCTTCGGCATCCGGGAGTTCCCGGTAGTCGATGCCACCCACGGACTTCACCAGGTCCTTCTGTCGATCCCCCAGGTCCAGCAAACGCATGCCGTGGCACGAGGGGTGATAGGTCACGGTGTCCGGGAACCACGAACCGAGCTGCTCGGCGGCATCGGTCACGCCCAGCACGTCGATCAACAGTTCGGAGAGTTCATAGGTATTGGCGGCAACATCCGCGGCCTGTTCGGCCAGCAGGTCATCCCCGCACTTGCGTGCAACCATCGGCTGTTGGTGTCCCAGCGAGGCGACGCACGAGCCGGAAGGCGCCACGGCGACGTCGAACTCGACCTCGGTGAAGGCCTTGACGTGATTACGGATGACCGGCATCGCGTCGTCGAAGTAGCCGCTGTTGACGTGCATCTGCGAGCAGCAACCCTGTCCCTGCGGGAACACCACCTCGTGGCCGAGGCGCTCCAGAACGCGCACGGTGGCCAGCGCCACCTTGGGATACATAGCGTCCACGATGCACGTGGCGAACAGTGCGATTCTCACAACGTTGATCTCCGATAACTCTGGCTCCTGTGGTCTGACCATGCTAGGTGAGTGAACGTGATCACACAAGCAAGCTTCTTGATCACCCCGGCAAAGCGCTCCGGAAGTAACTGTGCGGTGTGACGAGCATCATGTATGCTTCGTGGTCTGACCATTGTGGTCCGACCATACAAACGGACCCACCGGAGCGCACAGGAGACAGCGTGACCACATTTACCGCCATGACCGACGCCGTGGGTGGCAGTGTCGGACTTTCAGCCCTGGTGGGCTGCATCCCCTTGCTCACGTTCTTCGTGATGCTGCTGGCGTTCAAGACCAGCGCGCACGTTGCCGGCCTCACCGCTCTGGGTGCCGCCCTGCTCGTCGCGATCTTCGGGTTCAACATGCCCGCGCAGCTGGCCGCATTGAGCGCCACTCAGGGTGCCGTCTACGGCTTGTTCCCCATCGTGTGGATCGTGGTCATGGCGCTGTGGTTCTACCAGGTGACGGTACTGTCCGGACGTTTCGAGGATCTGCGCACCATCTTCGACACCATCGGCGGCGGCGACCTGCGTATCCAGGCTATGCTGATCGCGTTCTGCTTCGGCGGCCTCTTGGAAGCCCTCGCCGGTTTCGGTGCGCCCGTGGCAATTACCGCCACCATGATCCTGGCGTTGGGCCTCAAGCCACTCAAGACCGCCACGGTGGTACTGATCGCCAACACCGCGCCCGTGGCCTTCGGCGCCATCGCCATCCCCATCACCACCGCCGGCGTGCTCACCGGCCTGGATCCGGCCCACATCGGCGCCGTGGTCGGCCACCAGGCACCGTTCTTCGCGTTCGTGGTCCCGTTCTTCCTGCTCATGATCGTCGACGGCGTTCGGGGCCTCAAGCAGGCCTGGCCCGCAGCGCTGGCCGTGGGCGGTACGTTCGCCATCGCCCAGTGGTGGTGCGCCACGTACTTCTCCTACGAACTCACGGACGTCGTGGCATCCTTGGCCGGCCTGGCCGCCGCCGTGATCCTCATGCGCTTCTGGAAGCCCAAAGGCACCGAGGAGGTCCGTGCGGATCTGGGCATTGATCGCCCCCAGAGCGTGGAAGGCCTCACCCCCGTGCGTGCGTGGATGGCTGTTCTGCCCTACATCCTGGTGGTCGTGGTCTTCGGTATCGCCAAGCTGTGGACCTGGGGTGTCAATATTCCTCAGGCACTGGCCGCCACCGACATCAAGATCCCGTGGCCCGGCCTGCACGGTCACCTGCTCAACTCTGCCGGTGAACCCATTTCCGGTTCCGTCTACAACTTCCAGTGGCTCTCCAGCCCCGGCACCCTGTTGTTGATCTCCGGTTTGCTGGTCGCCATCATCTACTCCGTGTTCAACCACCACGGCCGCTTCAAGCTCACCGTGGGCAACGCGATTGCGGAGATCGGGCGCAGCGCGTGGAAGATGCGCTTCTCCGCCCTGACCATTGCGTCCGTGTTGGCTCTGGCCTACGTCATGAACTTCTCCGGCCAGACCATTTCCATCGGTACGTTCGTGGCCGGGCTGGGCGCGGCGTTCGCATTCTTCTCCCCCGTCCTGGGTTGGGTGGGCACCGCCGTGACCGGTTCGGATACCTCCGCCAACGCGCTGTTCGCCAACCTGCAGAAGACCGCCGCTCTGGAATCCGGACTGGATCCCTACCTGATGACCGCGGCCAACACCTCCGGCGGCGTGGTCGGCAAGATGATCTCGCCGCAGTCCCTGGCCATTGCCGCGACCGCAGTGAGCATGCAGGGGCAGGAGTCCAAGATCTTCCGTTCGGTGATCCCCTGGTCCATCGGCATGCTGATCGTGCTGTGCGGTTTGGTGTTCCTGCAGTCCAACGTGCTCGCTTGGATGCTTCCCGCCGCATAGACTTGGCGATGCATAAACCGCCCGCCACTCGTGCATCACGGGTGGCGGGCGGTTTTCTTTCAACGACCGCAGGAGGATCGCATGGTTGCCACCCCCGCCTACACGGTGGTGTTGAACTGGCTCGAGGAGCAGTTGCGCCACGGGAAGATCCGGGTGGGCGACAAGCTGCCTGCAGAACGGGCTCTTGCGGAGCACTTCAGCATTTCCCGGGCGTCCGTACGCGAGGCAATACGCATCCTCGACGCCATGGGCCTGGCGCGCTCTGCCACCGGATCAGGCCCGCAAGCCGGTGCCACGGTGATTTCCGAACCCTCGGCCGCTCTCGGATGGGCACTGCGCATGCACATCGCCACCAGGGCGCTACCGGTCAAGGACGTCGTCACCACGCGCCTCCTGCTGGAGACCCAGGCAGCCTGGGACGCAGCCTCGGGCGAGAACGACGATCACACTGACCGGGACGACATCCTGAGCCATGCCCGCGATCTTCTGGACCGCATGGACGACCCGGAGATCTCCAATGACGAGTTCCATGCCTTGGACGCCCAGTTCCACCTGCTCTTGACCTCGCTGGCCGGCAACGTGGTACTGGAGACCATCATGGTGTCGCTGCGCGAAGCAACCATCGGCTACGTGCAAGAGACGGTAGCGACCCTTGAGGATTGGCCAAGCATCCGAGCCACGCTGCAAACCCAGCACCGGGACATCTTCACGGCAGTGACCGATCGCGATGGGAAACTAGCGACCCGTTTGCTGCGCGATCACATCACCTGGTTCTACAGCCTGGTACCCCGAGCCGAGAAGTAATCGCAGACCGACCAGCGCCACATTTCTGATCTGAAAAAAGTAGTGCGGCCCCTCCTGGTCGAGAGGGGCCGCACTCTACTTCTCATGGTGCTGACGCGACGGGAGTCTCGGAGCGTCACGCAAGGTGATCCAAGTCTTCCGGAGCTCTAACCGGGGAGGGCCGTACAAGACCCCCGCCGCGAGTTCAGCGTGACCCAAGCTTTCGTGCTACGGCGCCGTACACTCACCGCGTCCACTCAAGGTCCTGAGTCGATGAACACTTCCTTCGTCGTGTTCATGTGTTACTTTGCCGCACTTCACCACCGGGAGAACATGGCCAAATGGCCAGAGTTGAGGCCTCTAACCTGTTAAAAGCCTGTGAGTGACTTCACTGCGTCAGATCTTCGGTCAGTTCGGGCTCGACCAGACCGCTCTGAATGCCCGCGATCAGCACCTGAACCCGATCCCGTGCGCCCAGCTTGTCGCACAGTTGCGACACGTACGCCTTGACGCTGCCGTGGGAGACCTTCATCTGGTCCGCGATCTCATTGTTGTTGAGCCCCTTGGCGATCCAGCGCAGGGTTTCCAGTTCCCGTGCGGTCAGGTCCGGCACGAAGGATTGTTGGCTCGCTGCGGCGGGGGCCGCGGGCGGTGTACTGGGTGTTGCGCTCCGACTTCTGCGCACCGAGGGAACGGGCACATCACCGAGAACATTGTTGGCCAACGAATTGGCCACGGACTGCGAAAGCGTCATTTCATCCTCCCGCACCTGAAGCACCGCAGAAACAATTTCCTCGTGCCGGGCGTCTTTCACCAGATATCCGGAAGCACCAGCTCGTAGCGCCGGCACAACATACTCCAGGGTAGAAAAAGTCGTGAGCGCCAATACCTTTGAGCGCGGAGCCTGCTGAACGATCTGTGCAGTGGCCTCGATGCCGTCCATTCCGGGCATTCTGATATCCATGAGCACCACATCAGGATCCAGCTCGAGACACTTCTGAACCGCCTCCGCACCCTCCGATGCTTCACCCAAAACCTGAAATCCCGGCTCCGCGTCGAATAAATTCCGCAACGCATCGCGCATGAGTGGATGGTCATCTACCAAAATAAGGGTGCACAAACTCATAGTCTGATCATAAACTGATCGCATGAACTCTCCTCATGTCATTTCCCGCATCCATACTGACCAAACTGGCTCTTTGTCGAGTTTCAAACGGGCCCTCGCTGCCACACTGATCACATGCTCCCTCCTGTTCACACTGGGCGGCCCCGCCATGAGCGCTCAGCAGGGTCCTGCGGAGAAGGGCCCCAGTAGCGTCGTGTGCCGTTACTTCCCCCAGCTCTGCGGCGGGTGGTAATCGCCGCCCCAGCGGGATCCACCTCCGTGCGGGAGGGTTTTAACCGCACCAGTCCACTGCCGGTTTGGCTTCGTGTCACGCTGGTGCTCTTTGCTGCCATTGCGCTCTTCGACGATCTTCGGGCGCTGGAGCCCGAGGATCATGCCGCCACGACCACGGTCCTGGTAGCTGCTCAAATGATCCTGAGCTACGGTTCGTTGGCCCTGGTGGCTTGGCGTCCGGGCGTTGCGAGCACGGTCCTTCTGGTCCCGCTCGTCCTCGCGTTGTTCACCCACAGTTACGCGTTCACCCTCATTTGCGCGGTGATCGTCACGATTGCCACGGTGAGCATGCTGCCGCGCACGTTGACGCTGGTCTACAGCTTGGTCC
Organism: Kocuria sp. CPCC 205235; assembly: GCF_040980905.1. Lineage (NCBI taxonomy): Bacteria > Bacillati > Actinomycetota > Actinomycetes > Micrococcales > Micrococcaceae > Kocuria > Kocuria sp. CPCC 205235. The sequence goes on along the minus strand of NZ_JAVKPR010000024.1, from coordinate 31,359 downwards.
TCGCAACATGGACCATAACGGCCGTGGTGGTGGAGAGCACCACGGATGCTCTGTGGCTCATGGGTACACCACTCGTAGTCGGCGTGGTCATTGGTGTGGCGCTGCGCTTCTTCGTCATTCAGCACCGCGAAAACAAGACACGCCTGAGGAGCATTGAGGCCGCCCACCAGCAGTTGCGCGAGCAGGAACGGTTGGAGCTTGCGCGCGATCTCCACGACGTGGTCGCCCATGAACTCACTTTGGTGACCATGCAGGCCGCGGGATCCCACCGCCAGAACGATCCTGCGGTGTTGCATGAAACCATTTCCACCATAGAGAACGCGGCCCGGTCCGGTCTGCAGGAGCTGCGCACGCTGCTGCACATTCTGCGCGAATCACCGGGAGCGGTGAGCCGCAACGAGAACTCATCCGGCCTGACCACCGGCTCCTTGGAGAACCTGTTGGATTCCCTCAGCGCGAGTCTCACCGCGGCTGGATTCTCCGTCACGGTGAACACCCTGGATGGTTTTGACACGCTACCGACCACCGTGCGCGGTACCGCCGCGCGCATCCTGCAGGAAGCGTCCACCAACATCATCAAGTACGCTCCGGCCGGCTCCGCCTGCTTGTTGTCCCTCACCCGCGATGCCAATTCGGTAATGGTCCGCACGGAGAATGAATTGCAGCATTCGCGCGGACCGGAGTACGGCGAGTACCCGATGACCTCCGGTTACGGTTTGCACGGGATCCAGGAGCGTGTTGCGCTGCTCAACGGTGATGTCACCTACGGCCCTCAGGACGGCCGTTGGGTTCTGGATGTGCGGATCCCCTTTGGCGATGCCTGATTCGCCCTACCCGCTCACCGGAGACGCCGCCGCACGAGCAGTGCGCAACGTGGTCCTCTTGGTACCGCCCGGTTCGGTCCTGTCCTACGGTGATGTGGCCGAACTCGCGGGGCTGAGTTCGGCCAGGCTTGCGGCGCGCATCATGTCCCGCGGTCTCGCCGGGGACGACGTCGCCTGGTGGCGGATCGTTCGAGCGGACGGCTCCCTGCCGGATCACTTGCAGATCGCAGCCCGCGAGCACTACTTGAACGAGGGCACACCCCTCAAGGACACCGACGCCCACTTGGTACAGGTGGCGATGAGCGTCGCCCGCTGGGATGATCCACCGGATGACTTCGCGGTCCCAGCAGGCTAGGATCCAACGCCCCGACCCCAGTCAGGGCGGCCAAGGAGCCCCGGTACTCAGGAATCAAGTACTCAGGAATCAAGGCGTCAAGATCAAAAATCACGGACCGCGTTGCTGTCCCGCGCTTGGTACTCCGCGCGCTCAGTACTCCGTGGGGCCCGCGACTTCGTAGAAGGGTCCCTTGGGGTCGAAAGCGCGCCCGGTGAGTCGTTCATAGGCTTCCACGTATCGTGCACGGGTCTTCTCGACCACGTCTTCGGGAAGTTCCGGTACCGGCCCGTTGCCGTCCCACCCGGATTCGTCGGAGCGCAACCAGTCGCGAACGTACTGCTTGTCGAACGAGGGCTGGGCCTGACCCGGCTTGTAGGTCTCGGCGTCCCAGAACCGGGATGAATCCGGGGTCAGAACCTCGTCACCCAGGGTGATGGCACCGCGGTAGGAGTCCAGACCGAACTCCATCTTGGTGTCGGCCACGATGATCCCGCGTTCCCGTGCGATCTCCTCGGCCTCGAGATAAATGTTGAGCGACAGCTCGCGGAGACGATCGGCAACCGCATTGCCCACCACATCAGCCATTTCCTGGAAGGTGATGGGTTCGTCGTGTTCGCCCAGTTCCGCCTTGCCGGTGGGGGTGAAGATGGGGTTTTCCAACCGTTCACCATCTTCCAGGCCCTCGGGCAACTTCACGCCGCAGATCGACCCCGATGCGTTGTAATCCTTGAGGCCGGAGCCGGTCAGATAACCGCGCACAATGTTCTCGACCGGGAACATGGACAGGTTCTTGCAGATCACCGCGCGACCACGCACGGACTCGTGCACGTCGGTCGTGAGAATGTGATTGGGAATCCCAGTGAGTTGTTCGAACCACCACAGGGACAACTGGTTCAGGATGATGCCCTTGTCCGGGATCTCGGTGGGCAGCACCTGGTCGAAAGCGGAAATCCGATCACTTGCGACCACCAGCACGGATCCGGCGCGATACTCGGCGTTGTCGTTGATGGCCACGCCAGTAGCGCGCAGGCGGGATTCGTCCGGAATGTAGAGTTCACGAACTTTGCCCGTATAGGCGTGCTTCCACCCGGGGATCTCGAGCGGTGCGGGGTGCTCACTCATGCTTGCTCCTCAGCTGTGCTCGGGAGGGTGATGCGCCCCTCGGCAGCAGCGAGCGCAATGTCGCTGCGGTAGTGCGCGCCGGGGAGGGAGATCACTTCCATCCCACGATAACCACGCTCACGCGCTTCGTTGAGGTCCGCCCCGTGGGACACCACGGCCAGCACGCGGCCACCTGCGGAAACAACCTCTCCTGCGTCATTCGTGGCGGTGCCGGCATGGATCACGTGGGTCTCGTCCACGGTCCCGACCTGCTCCAGCCCGGTGATGACGTCGCCCTTGCGCGGGGCGCCGGGGTAGTTCTGGGCGGCAAGCACCACGGTCACGGATGCGCCGGGCTTCCACTGCAGCGCTCGGTCCTCGGAAAGGCGACCCTGCGCGGCGTCGAGCATGAGCTCCCCGAGCGGGGATTCGAGCATTGCCAGCACGGACTGCGTCTCGGGGTCTCCGAAACGCGCGTTGAACTCGATGACCTGCACGCCGCGCTTGGTGACCGCCAGGCCGCAGTAGAGCACGCCTACAAAGGGTGCGCCGCGGCGTCGTAATTCGTTGACCACGGGCCGAGCCACGCGCTCGACGACCTCGTGCGTGAAGCCCTCGGGCAGCCAGCCCAGAGGCGTGTAAGCACCCATGCCACCGGTATTGGGGCCCTGGTCGTTGTCGCGCACGCGCTTGAAGTCCTGCGCGGGGATCAACGGAACCACGCGCTCACCGTCGGTGATGACGAACAAGGAGACCTCAGGGCCGTCCAGGAACTCCTCGATCACCACCGCGCCGCCGGCCTCGATGCACTCGCGGGCATGGGCTTCTGCGCGGTCACGCTCGTCCGTGACCACCACGCCCTTACCCGCGGCCAGACCGTCGTCCTTGACCACGTGCGGGGCGCCGAACTCAGTGAGCGCCTCGCGCACGTCGGCCATGTCGGAGGTGGCCACGGCACGCGCGGTGGGCACATTGGCGGCGGACATGATCTCCTTGGCGAACGCCTTGGAGCCTTCGATGTGCGCGGCATCCTTGGAGGGCCCGAACACCGGGAAGCCGGCCGCGCGCAGGGCATCCCCCACGCCCGCGACCAGTGGCGCCTCGGGGCCCACGACCACGAGATCCGCATGCAGTTGGCGAGCCAGCTCGGTGACCGCCTCGGGATCCTGCGCGTTGACGGCGTGCACGGGGACATCCTGGGCGATCCCGGCGTTACCTGGCGCAGCGTGGACTTCACTGACCTTGGGATCTGCCAGCAGGGACTTGATTATCGCGTGTTCTCGGCCGCCTGGGCCCACCACCAAAACCTTCACGTGCTCAGCGTATCGGCACTGGGTCCACCTACTCCAACGTTTCGCATGATCGCGCTGACATACTGGACTTCATGCACACATTCAGTTCTGAACAGGCCGTCGATCTCGCCGAGGTGGAGCGCAGCGGGTTCGTGGAATCCCGGCATCGCGGCTCGGCCGTGGTGTTGGCACCCGATGGCTCCGTGGCCCTGTCACTGGGCGCCCCGGACGAACTGATCTTCCCCCGCTCAACGCTCAAACCGTTCCAGGCCATCGCCTCCATGAAGGCCGGCGCGCCGTTGCGCGGGGATCAGGTGGCCATCGCAGCCGCCTCCCACACCGGTACGTTCGACCATCTGGACGCCGTGAGTTCCATCCTCAAGGCGGCAGGCCTGACCCCAGACTCCCTGCAGTGCCCGAAGGACTGGCCGCAGGACGAGGACACCCGCGCCTGGCTGATCCGCACCGAGCGTGACAAGAACCGCATGTGCATGAACTGCTCGGGCAAGCACGCGGCCTTCTTGTGGGCCTGCGTGGTCAACGAATGGCCCCTGGACAGCTACCTGGATCCGCAGCACCCGCTGCAGAAGCTCGTGGTCGAGACCATCGAGGACTTCTCCGGTGAACAGGTCCAGCACGTGGGCATCGACGGTTGCGGTGCACCGCTTACCGCCCTCACGCTTACCGGCCTGGCTCGCATGTACTCCACGCTGGGCCGCGCGGCACGTAATATTCAGGCCGACGCCCGCGCCGCCACGGTCGCGACCTCCATGCTCGACTACCCCGAATACGTTCAAGGCCCCGGCCGCTCCAACACCGTGATCATGGAGGAACTCGACGTGATCACCAAGCTCGGCGCGGAAGGTGTGCTGGGTCTGGGCACGCGTAGCGGCTGGTCCGTGGCCATCAAGATGCTCGACGGTTCCTCTCGAGCCAATGCGCTGGTGGGCCTCACACTCCTCGCCCAGGTAGGTGCCATTTCCTCCGACGACGTCGCTCGCGTCCTGGACAAGGTCCTGCGCCCCATTACCGGGGCCGGGAAACCCGTGGGGGCCATCAAGCTCGCGCGTCCCGTTCTGGACCTGCTCGCCTGACCCGCACACTCATCCTCTGTCCCACGCCGTCTTGACCCGAGCTGTCGCGAACTGTTCCGCACCAGCCACGTCGCACCTATTCCTGGAGGCACTGCACCGTGAGCGTGCGTCGCAAGATCAATCCCGCGGACGGCACCCTGGCACTGACCCAGTGGCGTCAGGACCCCGAATCGACACCGCGTAAGACCACGGCGTTGGCCGTGCGCTACTGCTTGGAAGAGCTGGCAACCCGCGCCGAGGGCAACTCGGTGGAAGTACGCGTACCCCCGTTCGGTGTGACCCAGTGCGTGGCCGGGCCTCGGCACACGCGCGGTACTCCCCCGAACGTGGTGGAGACCGATGCTCTCACCTGGCTCCGGCTGGCCACCGGACAACTCGACTGGGCGAGCGCCGTGGGGAACGGGACCGTGGCGGCGTCGGGAACCAGAACCGACCTCTCGGACTGGCTACCGCTGTTCAGCTGACCGGGCTGTCAGCAAACCCCCGGTCCCCCGCCAGCGCTGGTGTGAGCGGTCACGGCGAACCCGCGATAGCCTGGAACCCATGAGTTCCATGCCCCACACCACCCCCGAACACGCATCCGACGAGCCTTCGCGCGAAGAGAAGATGACCATTCGCCGCGCTCCCAATCTGCTCGCATTCCTCATCACCGGTGCGATTCTGGGTGCCGTGGCCGGCGTCCTGTTCGGGTTGCTGGGTCCGGAATCCCAGTTCTACACCCGCGGCTCCATCATGGGGTTCTTCCTGGTCATCGGCCTGGTGGTCGGCGCAGGCCTTGGCTCGGTCGTGTCATTGATCGTCGACAAGATTTCGCTCAAGCGCACCCGCGATGTCACCGCACAGGTTGATGACGTACACGACAGTGGTGACCGCCCCGGATCGTGAGACACTGCTGTTGTGGTTCGATCCGATGGAAAACTCACTCATGACATCTTCCCCGGCGAAAAAGGCCCCCAGGACGCGTGCGGCGTTTTCGGTGTGTGGGCCCCCGGCGAGGACGTAGCCAAACTTGCGTATTACGGTCTCTACGCGTTGCAGCACCGCGGGCAGGAGTCCGCGGGTATTGCCACGTCCAGCGGCGACCGTATCTCGGTCTACAAGGACATGGGTCTCGTCTCCCAGGTCTTCGACGAGACCGTCCTGAACACCCTTCAGGGGCACGTGGCCGTGGGCCACTGCCGCTACTCCACCACGGGTGGATCGCACTGGGCCAACGCACAACCGACGCTGGGTGCCACCCCGCACGGAACCGTGGCGTTGGCGCACAACGGCAACCTGACCAACTCGGCTGAGCTGTACGACCAGCTGATCGACAAGTCCGGTTTCCCGTCGCGCGGCGAAATGGCCCAGGGCAACACCACGGACACCGCGCTGATCACGGCCTTGCTGGCGGAGCATCCTCATAATTCGCTCGAGGACGCCGCCATGCACCTGCTGCCCAAGCTCACCGGCTCCTTCTGCTTGTCCTTCATGGACGAGACCACGCTCTACGCCGCTCGCGACCCCCAGGGCATCCGCCCGCTGGTGCTGGGTCGACTGGAGCGCGGCTGGGTGGTCGCTTCCGAGACCGCCGCCCTGGACATCGTCGGCGCCTCGCTGGTTCGCGAGATCGAGCCCGGCGAGTTCATTGCCGTGGACGAGAACGGCCTGCGCACCCGTCAATTTGCCGAACCCAAGCGCGCGGGTTGCGTGTTCGAGTACGTGTACCTGGCCCGCCCGGACACCACCATCAACGGCCGCTCCGTGTACGAATCCCGCGTGGAAATGGGCCGCCAATTGGCTCGCGAGCACGCGGTCGAGGCCGATCTGGTCATGCCCACCCCGGAGTCCGGAACCCCCGCGGCCATCGGCTACGCGGAGGCAGCCGGTATTCCGTTCGGTCACGGCCTGGTCAAGAACTCATATGTCGGACGCACGTTCATTCAGCCCTCGGACACCATCCGACAACTGGGCATCCGGCTCAAGCTCAACCCGCTGCGTTCGATCGTCGCGGGCAAGAAGCTGATCGTCGTGGACGACTCGATCGTGCGCGGCAACACCCAGCGTGCACTGGTGCGCATGCTGCGCGAAGCCGGTGCGGCGGAAATCCACATTCGGATCTCATCCCCGCCCATCAAGTGGCCGTGCTTCTACGGCATCGACTTCGCTTCGCGTGCGGAGCTGATCGCCAACGGGCTGGCAGTGGAAGACATCCGCGCCTCGCTGGGTGCCGATTCCTTGGGGTACATCTCTCAGGAAGGCATGGTCGAGGCGACCAAGCAGCCGCGGGAGATCCTGTGCACCGCATGCTTCTCCGGCACGTACCCCACTCCCCTGCCCGAAGCCGACAAGCTCGGAAAGGCCGTGCTTGAAGCGCCGGGCAGCTCAGCGCCGTCGGCGAAGCACCACGAGCTGAACGAGACCGAACCTCAGACACCTGCCACCCAGGAGAACAGCGCATGAGCAACATCCAAGACGGCGCCAGCGCCCAGTCCGTGACCTACGCGAGCGCCGGAGTGGACGTTGAAGCCGGTGATCGCGCCGTGGAACTCATGAAGTCCGCGGTCAAGGCCACTCACTCGACCAACGTGGTAGGTGGGGTGGGCGGATTCGCCGGTCTCTACGATGTCTCGGAACTCACAAAGTACCGCAAGCCATATCTGGCGACCTCCACGGACGGCGTGGGCACCAAGGTGGCCATCGCCCAGAGCCTGGACATCCACGACACCATTGGTTGGGACCTGGTGGGCATGGTTGTGGACGACATCGTGGTGGTGGGCGCCAAGCCGTTGTTCATGACCGATTACATCGCCACCGGCAAGGTGGTTCCAGAGCGCATCGCGGACATCGTGCGTGGCATCGCCGCGGCGTGCGACGCCGCCGAAACCTCTTTGGTCGGTGGCGAGACTGCCGAGCACCCGGGCCTGCTGGCCCCGGGCGAGTACGACGTCGCGGGAGCGGCCACCGGCATCATCGAGGCCGACGAGCTGCTCGGCCCGGACCGCGTGCAGTCCGGTGACGTGATCATCGGCATGGCATCCTCCGGCATTCACTCCAATGGCTACTCCCTGGTGCGCCGGGTGATCAATGTGGCCGGCTGGCAGCTGGATCGTCAGGTCTCGGAACTCGGACGCACCCTGGGCGAAGAACTGCTTGAGCCCACGCGCGTGTACGCGGCCGATGTCCTGGACCTGGCTCGGGCCTTCCCCGTCAACGGAGAAGACGGGCAGACGGGCCACGGCGTGCGCGGATTCTCGCACGTGACCGGCGGCGGTTTGGCAGCCAACCTGGCACGGGTGCTGCCCGCAGGATTGCAGGCCACCGTGGATCGTTCCACCTGGGAGTTGCCCGCCATCTTCCAGCTGGTCGGTCAGCTGGGCAACGTTCCCCAGGCCGATCTGGAACGCACCCTAAACCTGGGCGTGGGCATGGTCGCAATCGTCGATCCGTCTGTGGCGGATGCCGCCGTGGAGCACCTCAACAAACGCGGCGTGAGCTCTTGGATCATGGGTCACGTGGGCCCCGTGGATCCATCCGCCAAGGACGCCGGGTTGGACTGGGTCCAAGGCGCCAAGGGCGTGAACGGCGGCGGGGTGCTCATGACGGGCAAGTACGCCCACTGAGTCATTCGCGGAGCGGGAAGAAAAGCGCACAAGGAACCGCCCCAACCACTCGTGGTGTGGGGCGGTTCCTTGTGAACTACAACGTCCTTGGACCCGAAACGTGGTGCTCCACGTTCGCGTGACGCATGCGCTGCACTGCCGGTCGTGCGGGCCTCAGTGGGTTTCCGCGTGAACCAGGTCAGTCGTAGTCGGAGTACTTCTCCGCGTAGGCCGAGTAATCATCTTCTTCCTCATGACGATCCTCGTGGTCTACGGCTCGGGTGGACGGTTTGTTGGACCGCAGCTCGCGCTGCAGCGCCGAGTAGTCGGTTTGCGGGCTGAAGTACTTCATCTCCCGCGCCTGCCGTGTCGCCTTCGCCTTTTGACGGCCGCGCCCCATGGCGTGACCCCCTCTGCGTCTCGTGTCCGATGGGCGGCACTGTTCAACGCACTGCGCACACAGTACGGCCCCGGAGTATCTTGTCAGTTTTTCGTAGGTCCAGGTTACATGCTTTTACCCGCCCTTGCTGACGAGGGGTCACTCACATTGGGAGAAACCCTCTACATGACCTCGGTCGAGGTGAACCCGCTCGTAATTGACCACTTCGCCTGAGCTGGACCCGGTGGCTGACCCACCCGCCGGGACGTGCGGGTTTACGGTGAATTTCAGGTAATTATTCGCGCTGGTGTCACCATTCATGGTGATTCAGTACAGGTTACGCACAGGTTCTTGGTCGCACATACCCAGCGTCGCGAACGAGAACGAGTCCTCTTCAGTTTCTGCGGCCGCGGCCGGCATGGCGTTGACGATCATGAACGACGCTGCGGCGAAAGCCAACGTCGAACGGATCATGGATCGATATTGAATTGTCATGTTGGTTCCCCATTGAACGTGAAATTGCCCACTCCTCGGGTCGTTTCCAGCCCCTCATGAGCTTATGGACAGTGCCTACTCGTCGGTTAGTGCCTTTTCGGTGGACACCTTCATGACGCTGCGTCTCAGTAGAAACCGGTAAGGTCTAACGGTCCGGGCGGCCGACGCCGCCATCTTCAGTTCAGAACGCAGGTTCCGTTATGAGCTCCTCGTCCCGCCCGGTATCCGGGTCCGACGATCCCCCCGCCAGTTACCCCCACGACACACACCCGGGCTTGATCCCCGGTGTCTCCGTGGAAGAACAGCGCGTCCGCTACCGCACCGACAAGATCACGTTCGGTGTGGCCGGTGCGCTGATCGTGGGATTCGTGGTGTGGGGTGCGGTGTCCACCGAAACCCTCACCCAGGTCGCTTCCGCAGCCCTGACCGGCGTCGTAACGTACGGCGGTTGGGTCTTCACACTGCTGGCCGCGGTCGTGCTGCTGTTCCTGCTCTACGTGGGTTTCTCCCGCTACGGCAGGATTCCCCTCGGCAAGGACGGCGAAGCTCCCGCCTATTCCATGGGTTCGTGGATCGCGATGCTCTTTGCCGCGGGCATGGGCGTGGGCCTGATCTTCTTCGGCGTGTACGAGCCGATCACCTATTACATGACTCCTCCGCCGGGCCGTGCGGAAGCCGAAACGTACCAGGCGATGCACTCAGCCATGGCACAGACCATCTTCCACTGGGGCCTGCAGGCGTGGGCCATATACGCGCTGGTGGGCGCGGCCGTGGGGTACGCGGCCTACCGCCGCGGTCGGCCGTTGCTGATGTCCGCCATCTTCGGTCAGCGCGCGCACCTAACCGTGGGCGGTCGACTGATCGACACCTTCGCGATCATCGGCATCCTGTTCGCGACCTCCGCTTCCTTGGGTCTGGGCACCCTGCAAATCGGTAGCGGTCTGCAGATCATCACCGGCATGAGCGAGGTGGGCAACGGCCTGCTGATCGGCATCATTGCCGTACTGACTTGCGTGTTCTTGATTTCCGCCGTGTCCGGAGTGGCCAAGGGCATTCGTCGCCTCTCCAATTTCAACATGGTCCTGGCGGCCATCGTCGCGTTCTTCCTGTTCGTGGCCGGCCCCACCGTATTCCTGCTGAACTTCATCCCTTCCGTGGTCGGAACCTACTTCGGCGAGATGTTCCAGATGATCTCGATGTCCGCGTCCTGGGGTCCCGAGGCCGAAGAGTTCATGCGCTACTGGACCCTGTTTTACTGGGCCTGGTGGGTTTCCTGGGCGCCCTTCGTGGGTGTCTTCGTGGCCCGCATTTCGCGCGGTCGCACCCTGCGCCAGTACGTGACCGTGGTGCTTCTGGCACCCACCCTGATCTGCGTGCTCGCGTTCTCCATCTTCGGCGGCACCGCCATCTGGTTGCAGCGTTCCGGCGCAGACATCGCCAGCGCGGCTTCCCCCGAGGCAATGCTCTTCCTCATGCTGGACGCGCTGCCCCTCAGCCAGATCACGCCCATCGCGATCATTATCCTGCTGGCCGTCTTCTTCATCACCTCCGCAGACTCCGCAACTCTGGTAATGGCGTCCATGTCCCAGCAGGGGAAGCCGCACCCGGACAAGAAGATCACCATCTTCTGGGGCCTCGCGTTGGCCGGTGTGTCCTCCGTGATGCTGCTGGTGGGCGGTTCGGATGCGCTGCAGGGGCTCCAAGACTTGGTCACCGTGGCGGCGCTACCGTTCGCGATCATCCTGCTCGCCCTGATCCCCGCGTTCCTGCGGGATTTGAGCACCGACCCCATGAGCCTGCGACACCGTTACGCCCGCAAGGCGTTGGACAACGCCGTGCGCCAGGGTATGGACCAGCACGGTGACGATTTCGCCATCGAGATCCGCCACGAGAAGGGCCCGTCTGCAGCCGGTCACGACGTTGATTCCACCTCGGAGCGCATCAGCGCCTGGTATCAGCGCACCGACGAAGACGATCGTCCGATTGATTACGACTACCGCGAGGACAAGTACATGGAGGACGAACCAGCCAAGTAGCGTCCTCGCACTGCACAGCGCCGTCGGCCGCCCCTATTCGGGAAGGTCGCCGGCGCTGTGTGCTTTCCTCCCCCACCGACGACGCCGCTCGCGCCACCTACCGCGCGAACGCGTTGAGGTACCGGTAGACGTATTCGAACGGGATACCAGACATCTGGTTGACGGTACCCACGATGTAGGTCGCATAGGGCGGGCAGTAGAACGCGAAACTGCCCGTCGACCCCGAGTGCCCGATGATCTCCGGGGCGGGCAAGAACGGCGACATCAATCGTGGGAGCTGCAATCGCATCACGCCCGGGCCGTATTGCAGCGGCCCGTACTGGGTCCGTCGCCAATCAGGGTTCGACAGGTGCTCCGGGGAGAACAGCTCGCCCTCCGTGAAAGCGCGCAAAAACTTCATGAGGTCCGAGGCTGATGCCGCGATTCCTCCGGAACCACGCTGGGACGAGATATAGCGATGGAAGGTGACGGGGCGGCGTCGTCGGAAGACCGGGGCTGTATCGGTCGTATTAGTGTGAACGAGGCCCGTGCGACCAAGGCCCAATGGTTCCAGGACGTAGTCCCTGATCAACTGCTCGTAGGGCGTGTCCGTGGTGCGTTCGAGGATCAACGCCAGCAGGTCGGCGTTGGTGTCCGAATACTGCGCCCTGCGACCCGCGCCGGGCGGAAATTTGGCGGCCACGTGGCGGTGGAGGTCCAAGACCTCCGAAAGGGGCACCTCACGGTCCCTCCGCAAGACCTGCTGCTCAAGGGACGGTGCCCCGTTGACTCCGGCCGTTTCCAGGTTGGGAAGTCCGGAGGTGTGCGTCACGAGATGGCGCAGTGTGATCTCGTCGCCATAGTCGCGCCCACTGATGACATGCACACCGCGAAGAGTGTCAGCACCGAGCCACTGAGCGGCTGGCTGGTCGAGCTCGAGAATCCCTCGATCCACGAGCGCGTACGTGATGGCGTGAACGAAGAGTTTGCTGATGGACGCGGTGATGAATCGTCCATCCAGGTTCGCCCGACCGGTGGTCGCCGTGTGGCGCCGAGACCCGTCTGCGCTTTCCAGGAGAACTACTGCGTGATGCACGGAGTTCCGCGAGCGCAGCAAATCGTCCACGCGGGCCAGACTCGATGTAGCGCTCATGCGGGGTCCTTTCTAAGAACCGTAGGAAGCGGCTACCACCGCTGCCGAGCGACGGCCAACAGCTATCGGATCCACGGGGTCATCCCGGAGGAGCGAGGCCAGAACACCCGAGTAAATGAGTTCCACGGCATCGGCCAATTCCGCCGCTCGCTCTTCGGCCAATGGCCGCGAGAGATGAAGCAGTCGTTTCCGCAGTAATGCCGAGTCCGCTTCCAGAACGGAACGCACTGGTTTCGGCGGTTCGGACATTTCCGATGCCGTGGCGAGGAAGGCACACCACCGTGCCGATGGGCGGCCACGTTCGCGGTATGCGAGTAGAGCGTCGAAAATCGCCAGCAAACGAGACGTGTCGTCAGAAGCTTCGGCAATGTGCGCGTCCCAGGCGGCCTGCCAATTCGCCAGTCGACCTTCGAGCGCTTCCGCCAGCAGACCGTCTTTGCTTCCGAACTGCGCGTAAAGCGTTGCCGCGGAGGTCTCCGCCTCGCGCAGAAGATCGTCCACCGGGGTCGCCTGAACGCCACGCGTGAACAGCTGTCGATCCGCCGCCTCCAACAATCGGGTCCGCGCCGGGGTTCTCGTCACCATCATCAACTTAACTCTAAACCTAGAAAACTAGAACGTACGTTACTATAAATGTAACGATCGTTTTAGAAAGGAGTTTCCTGTGCGCCTCATCCTCAGCAGCATGGGACTCATCGCCGCCACGTACGGTTTGGCGCGGTTCGGATACGGCCTATTTCTTCCGCAGTTCCAGCAGGCCTTCGATCTCGATGGCGCCACCGCGGGCATGATTCAGGCGGGTAGTTTCCTGTCCTACTGTGTCGCCGCCGTAATTGCCGCGCTCGGAGCCAAATGGCCTCGTCTCCTCGTGGTCTGCGCTGGAGCCTCTGCCTCGGCGGGCGCACTCACGGTGGCGACTGCCCCCAGTACCGCGGTTTTGGGGATCGGCGTGGTGGTGGCCGGTACCGGCGCAGGTTTCGCCACACCGGGAACCGTGGGACTGATCTCGCGCATCATCGGGGAAGCCAAAAGAGAAGGCGCCCAGACCACGGTCAATTCGGGCACGGGCGTGGGGCTTGTTGCCGCCGGCCTGTTGTTGGCAACGACAACCGAGAATTGGCGTACCGGATGGACCATCATCGCCATCACTACGGCGCTTGCCACGGTGGCCACACTCACCTCGGCTCGCGCCGGGCACCCTCACCACACCTCGAGGTTCGGTGAGCCGGCTGCAGATGCACACGTCCGCCCGCACGACCTTCTCGCCTTGCGACGCGTCGTCGCTATCGCCCTGTGTTCGGGGGCGGGAAGTGCCGCAGTATGGACCTTCGGCCGATCGGCGCTCGATGCGGCCTCCCCCAGTTTTTTCACCGGGCAGTCATATTCGGTCACGGCCTGGATTCTGCTGGGTGCCATGAGCGTTGCCGGCGCGTTGGCCGCCCGACTCGTTCAACGCTGGTCGCTGAGTCGGGCGTGGTCGCTGACCAATCTGGCGATGCTAGTGGGCACCGCAGGCGTCGGAGTGGACCCCGGGCACCCGGTGATCGCCTTCGCAGCGGTGTCACTGTTCGGCGCGAGCTACACCGCCATGACGGGCGTCCTGATCGTGTGGGCCATGCGGTTGACCCCACGCTCGGCCGCTGCGGGAACGGTCGTTCTTTTTGTGGCCCTGGCACTCGGACAGGCCGTTGGCGCTTGGCTTCTCGGCGCGCTGCAAGACTTCAGTTCCGCACCCGTGATGTTTTTCGCAGCCGCGACTATCGGCGCAGTCGCCATCGCCGGACAGCCCCGACCGGTTCCCGCCAATCGAACTCCACCGGATCGAAGAGCGGTTCACGGGGCGCGCTGATCATTCCGCGCTTCCACACCGAGACAGCGGACAGGCAGAAGCGCCGGTAGCAACCCCCTCGGGGCCACTACCGGCGCTGTATTGCATCGGTCGGACTGGGTTGGTGTCTGTCTAAATACCGCGGATCAGTCTTCGACGATCTCCGCGTCCACGATGTCATCGTCGTTGCCGCTGGAAGGCGAGCCGGCGGCGTCGTCGTGGGACGAGGTAACCGTGAGGCCCTCGGTGGCGACGTCAGGGTTGACGTCCACGACCACCGTGTCACCGTCCACGATGTTTCCGGAGAGCAGGCCGCGAGCCAGGCGGTCGCCGATCTCGCGCTGCACCAGACGGCGAAGCGGGCGAGCACCGTAGGCGGGATCGTAACCGGCCAGGCCCAACCATTCGCTGGCTGCCGAGGTGACATCCAGCGTCAGACGGCGCGGTTCAAGCCGCTTGGCGAGCTGAGCCACCTGGATGTCGACGATCTTGGCGAGGTCCTCGACCGACAGCGGATCGAACATGATGATGTCGTCCAGACGGTTCAAGAATTCGGGCTTGAACGAGGCATTGACCACGTTCATGACCGCTTCCTTCTTCTGCTCCATGTCCAAGTTCTGGTCGACCAGGAACTGGCTGCCCATGTTCGAGGTCAGAATCAGGATCACGTTGCGGAAGTCCACGGTGCGGCCCTGGCCGTCGGTCAGACGCCCGTCATCGAGGACCTGCAACAGGATGTCGAAGACCTCGGGGTGAGCCTTCTCCACCTCGTCCAACAGGACCACCGAATACGGACGACGCCGCACGGCTTCGGTCAGCTGGCCGCCCTCGTCGTAGCCGACGTAGCCCGGAGGGGCACCGACCAGACGGGAGACGGAGTGCTTCTCCGAGTATTCGGACATGTCGATACGAATCAGAGCGCGCTCGTCGTCGAACTGGAAATCTGCGAGGGACTTGGCCAGCTCGGTCTTACCGACACCGGTGGGGCCCAGGAACAGGAACGACCCGATGGGGCGGTCCGGGTCCGAGATCCCGGCACGCGAACGACGAACGGCATCCGCCACGGCGCGCACAGCGGGCTTCTGGCCGATCAGACGCTTACCGAGGATCTCCTCCATGTCGAGGAGCTTCTCGGACTCACCTTGCAGCATCTTGCCCGCGGGGATACCGGTCCAGGCGGAAATCACCTCGGCAATGTCATCCGCGGTGACCTCTTCCGAGACCATGGTGTCCTCGGGGGTTTCACCGGCCTCTTCCTCCTGCGCCTGTGCAGCGTCAAGGTCTTTCTGCAGACCAGGAATCTCGCCGTACAGCAGTCGCGAAGCCTCCCCCAGATCACCGTTGCGCTGGGCGCGTTCGGCCTGCGAGCGCAGGTCGTCGATCTTGGCCTTGAGATCACCGACGCGGTTCAAACCGGCCTTCTCGGCTTCCCAACGAGCGTTGAGTGCATCCAATTCGGCCCGCTTGTCCGCCATGTCCTGGCGAAGCGCTGCAAGGCGTTCGACGGACGCCGGGTCCGTTTCGTCCTCGAGGGCAAGTTCCTCCATGGTCAGGCGGTCCACCTGGCGGCGCAGCTGGTCGATCTCCTCCGGGGCGGAGTCGATCTCCATACGCAACCGCGAAGCGGCCTCATCCACCAGGTCAATGGCCTTGTCCGGCAGCTGACGGCTCGGGATGTACCGATTGGACAGCGTGGCTGCTGCAACCAGTGCCGAGTCCGCAATCTGCACCTTGTGGTGTGCCTCGTAGCGTTCCTTAAGGCCACGCAGGATGGCCACCGTGTCTTCCACCGATGGCTCACCCACGTACACCTGCTGGAAGCGGCGTTCCAGGGCGGCGTCCTTCTCGATGTTCTGGCGGTACTCGTCCAGGGTGGTCGCACCGATCAGGCGCAACTCGCCGCGCGCCAGCATGGGCTTGAGCATGTTGCCCGCGTCCATGGAACCCTCCGAGGCACCGGCGCCGACCACGGTGTGAATCTCGTCGATGAAGGTCACGATCTGACCTTCGGACTGCTTGATCTCATCAAGGACGGCCTTGAGGCGTTCCTCGAACTCACCGCGGTACTTGGCACCCGCGACCATCGAGCCCAGGTCCAGGGAGATCAGTGTTTTGCCACGCAGGGACTCCGGTACGTCACCGGCGACCATGCGCTGAGCCAGCCCCTCGACCACGGCGGTCTTACCGACACCGGGTTCACCGATCAGCACGGGGTTGTTCTTGGTACGGCGGGACAGCACCTGGACCACGCGGCGGATCTCGGAGTCACGGCCGATCACCGGGTCCAGTTTTCCGTCACGGGCAATGGCGGTGAGGTCCGTTCCGTACTTCTCCAGGGACTGGAAGGTTCCCTCCGGGTCCGGACTGGTCACCTTGCGATCCCCGCGGACGGCAGGGATCACCCTGCGCAGTTCTGCGGGACCGGCGCCTGCTTCTTCGAGAGCATTCGCGGCCTTGTCACTGCCGGAGGCGACTCCGAAGAGCAAGTGCTCGGTGGAGACATAGTCGTCGCCGAGTTCACGCGCGTAGTTCTCCGCAGCCTGCAGCGCCTGCAGTCCCGCCCGGTTGAGTTGTGCCTGCTGCGTGTTCGCGCCGGAGGCGCTGGGCAGTTGGTTGATGATGTCGCTGGCCTTCACGGAAACGGCGTCCACGTTGGCGCCGGTGGCCTTGAGCACGGCAACCGCCACACCCTCGCGCTGGTCCATCAGCGCCTTGAGCAGGTGTGCCGGTTCGATTTGCGGGTTACCCGCGGTCGAGGCATTCGTGGCCGCTGCAGCCAACGCCTCTTGAGACTTAGTGGTGAATTTGGTGTCCACAGCAGCTCCTTCTGACAGTTGTGATTCTTGCTAGTTCAGCTAAGTTGAGTCTACTACGCTCAAGTCTGAATGTGAAGGGGTCAAACCATGAAAAAGCAAATCGAGGAATGTGATGCCCATGACCCCGCACCCCAGGTTCGGTGCTGACAGCGGAAAAGTTAATACGCAACCTTATTTGTTGGGAAAAGATCTGTACCCTTATCAAGTCGACCATGTGTTGTATGAAAGGTGCCACTATGAGCAACAAGAACAACCAGCGTCCGGGCGGCCAGAAGGCCAACACCCAGGGTTCCACCGAAGTGCCTTCCAAGAAGGACATCGCGGCAGAATCCAGCAAGGCCGAAGGTCAGCAGCTCAAGAACGAGGCAGCCGGATCCGGCCGCCGAGTGAAGGAGACGGCCAAGGACCAGGCCGTAGCCGCCAAGGACGAAGCCGCACACCAGGCCAAGGATCTCCTGGGCCAGCTCAAGGACGACCTGCAGAGCTACGTGGGCCCGCAGCAGGAGCGTCTCGCGTCCACCGCGCGCTCCGTGAGCGACGAGGTCAACGCCATTTCTCAGGGCAAGAAGCCCGAAACCGACTACGTATCCGGTCTGCTCGGCAATGTCTCCGGCACCGTTGATTCGTTTGCTTCCTCCCTCGAGAACAAGAACGCTGAGGATCTGCTCGGCGACGTTCGCCGTTTCGCCGCTCGCCGTCCCGGTACCTTCCTGGCGATCGCCGCGGGCATCGGCCTGCTGGCCGGCCGCGCAACTCGCAGTGCCAAGGACAGCGACGAGATCGGCAACAGCAACAACGCCGCTGCCGTCAATCAGCCGCGCGTCTACGGCACTCCCGCTGCGGACGAGACCTACGCCTACCACGCTGACGCACAGGGTCAGGCTCCCCGCACCTACACCGACCAGGTTCCCGGTTCCGTTTACCCCGGAGAGCACGGTGAGCGTCGATGAGCCACCCCATTCCACCGTCAGAGCCTGAGCAGCGGGCGGAGCACGAGTCGCTCGGTGAGATGTTCAAGTCACTGAGTACCAACCTGACCACCTTGATCCAGCAGGAAATTGCGCTGGCCAAGGCGGAGACAACTCAGTCCGTCGAAAAAGCCAAGGATTCAGCCAAAGACGCCGGTAAGGGCGCGGGCATCCTGGGCGGTGCCGGTGTCGCCGGCCACTTCGTCCTCTTGTTCTTGTCCCTCGCACTCATGTGGGGCCTGGGCAACGTGATGGGCCTGGGCTGGTCCGCGTTGATCGTCGCGGTCCTCTGGGCGATCATCGCTGCGGTCCTCGCCGTAGTGGGCAAGAAGAATCTCGACCAGGGCAAGCGGAAGATGGCTCACGCCACTCGCGATCCGCTGCCGAGAACCCGCGAAACCGTCAGCGAAATCCCGGATACCGTGAAGCCTTCCAAGGAGACCCGATGAGCCAGCAGAACCCCGAAGAAATCCGCGCCGAGATCGAAGCTACCCGTGCTCGCCTGAGCGCAGACGTGGACGCCGTCACCGAAAAGGTGACCCCCGAAAACGTCGTGGATCGCCAGAAGAACAAGGCCCGCAACAAGATCCAGGGTGTGCGTGAATCCATCATGGGTTCCGCGGACGACGCCCGTGTCGCCGGCCACCACGCCGCCCACGATCTGCGCGACGAGGCCTCCTACCGCATGGATCAGGCAGGCAACGCCGTCAGCAATGCTCCGGCCGCAGCCAAGGCGAAGACCCGGGGCAACCCGCTGGCCGCCGGCCTGATTGCCCTCGGTGCCGGCTGGCTGGTCGGTTCGCTCCTGCCTTCGAGCAAGAAGGAACAGGAACTCGTGGCCGATGCCGCGGACCGCGTTCAGCCGCACGTCCAGAGCGCCGTGGACTCCACCAAGGAAGCCGCACAGGATATCGCGCAGGACCTGAAGGAGCCGGCCAAGGAAGCCGCGCAGTCCGTCAAGGAGACCGCACAGTCCGGTGCTGAAGAGGTCAAGTCCCAGGGTCAGCGTGAAGCAGACCAGCTCAAGGGCTCGGCTCAGAATTCCGCCAAGAACGTCAAGGACAACACCCAACAGGCCTGATGCCTGACGGTTGTGCATGATGTCGAGGGCCCCTGATCGGAAACGGTCAGGGGCCCTCGACGCGTCCCCACCATCTCACTTAGTGCCTTAAGCTGGACAGTAGATAGTGTCCGTCACCGGTGCCGCATTCCGACACCTCGCCCGCCGTTTCCGAAGGGACCCACCGTGGCCAGCGATTCCCCGTCCGAGCAGCCCACTCCGCGCAAACCGAGCCGGTTCCGTCGCTTCGACAATTTCGTGATGCGCTTCGTGGGCCCGGCCAACCGCAGCTCCATGAATCTGCGCGGCAATACCGAAATGAGTGACGAGGCCAAGGACTGGTACCAGAACCTCCAGGACGACTTCGAGATGGTCAAGGACGCCAACGGCCACACCTACCTGCGCCGCCGCGGCCAATAAATCCCGAGAACGGAATCTGCCCCGCGAATCCTTGAGATTCGCGGGGCAGTCTTGTGAGCGGCGTCGGCGAGCGGGCCGATGCCGCCGCAACCGTCAGTACTTGGCGGACTGCCCGCCGTCGATGGGCAGTACCGTGCCGTTGACGAACGGAGCCTCGCCGGACAGGAAGAACGCGACCACCGAGGCTACCTCTTCAGGCTTGCCGAACCGCTTGAACGGGTTCACGGATACAAACTGCATGCCCGCTTCCTCCCAGTTCTCGGGGTCCATCTGCTTGAGGGACGCCTCGACCATAGCGGTCATGATGGCACCCGGAGCAATGGCATTGATGGTGATGCCGTACTGGCCGTACTCGACCGCCGAGTTGCGGGTCAGGCCCACCACGCCGTGCTTGGAGGCGGAGTAACCGGACTGGTTGCCCACGCCGCGGATGCCGCCCGCGGACGCGCACTTCAGCACGGAACCGTAACCCTGCTCACGCATCACCTTCAGGACGGCCGCCATTCCGTAGAACACGCCGTTGAGGTTGACGGAGAGCACCTTGGAGAATTCATCGGCGCCGAAATCTTCGGTGAGGTTCTGCCGCCCTTCGATTCCGGCGTTGTTGAAGAACCCGTCGATCTTACCGAACTCGTTGACGGTGGCGTCCACGTATTTCTGGACCTGGGCTTCGTCGGAGACGTCGGCGGCCACGGTCAGGATTTTGGCCTCGGGGGCGGTTTCGAGGACCAGCTCCTTGGCGGCTTCCAGTGCGTCTTCCTTGAGGTCCACGAGGACCAGGTTGGCGCCCTCGGAGCCGATGCGAACGGCGGATTCCAGGCCCAGGCCGGATGCTGCGCCGGTGATGATCACTACTTTGTCGGTGAAACGAGCCATGTGATGTCCTTTCCTAGCCGGAGAAGCTGGTGGCGATGGGGCGCGGATCAGCGCCTTCCGTTCCACCGTATCGATCAGACACGAACGCTTCCTTAAGTGTCAGGCCCACACCCCGGAGGTCCCTCGCCGGTGACTACCCAGGAGGTGGGTGTCCACCATGCCGATCGCTTCCATCAAAGCGAACATGGTGGTCGGCCCGACGAACGAGAATCCACGTTTCTTGAGTTCCTTGGACAAGGCCTTGGACTCGTTGGAGACGGTCGGGACCTGCGCGAACGTCTCGGGTCGCGGAGTGTCGGCGGGTTTGAACGACCACACCAGATCCACCAGTCCTCCGTCCTCCCGCAGGGCCACCGTGGCCTTGGCGTTGTTGATGGCCGCGACGATCTTCTGTCGGTTCCGGATGATGCGGGCGTCCTCCAACAGTCTGTCCACGTCCGCTTGGCCGAACTCCGCCACGATGCCCGGGTCGAAGTTCTTGAACACTTCCCGGAAGGCCGGTCGCTTGGCCAGGACCGTGTGCCACGACAGCCCGGCCTGGAACGCCTCTAGCGTCACCCGTTCGAACATCCCGGTCTCGTCCCGGACTGGCATGCCCCACTCGGTGTCGTAGTAGTCGCGCAGCAACGGGTCCTTGGCGGCCCACACGGGCCGCGCGAGCCCGTCCTCGCCGATGACCAGATCAGGATTGCTCGCCACGCGAGTGCCCCTTCCCCACGGCCGGTGCCGTGAGCTCGAAAAGTTCGCAGGCGGCGTCGTAATAAGCCTCGCTCAGCCCCAGGTGCGTCATGCCCAGTCGCAGGCACACCGCTTGGGATGGCTTGTTGGCCGGATTGGTCACGGCCACTACGCGATCGAGACCGGCCGCGAAAGCGTGCTCCAGGACCACCCGCGCTGCTTCGGTTGCGTAACCGCGGCCCCAGTGGTCGGGGTGGAAATGCCAGCCGATTTCGATGTCCCGCTCCGCCTTGGTACCGCTGTCGGGAATGGGTTTGAGCAGCAGAGACCCCGTCATGGTTCCGTCCGCCAGGCACACCGCCCACAACCCCTGCACCGGATCGGCCACGTAGCGCTCGTTCCACGCCGCGATCTTGGCTCGCGCGGCCTCCGGAGTCCGCACGCGTTGCGCACCGTCGCCCAGGTATCGCTGCACGTCCGCGCGCGAATAGAGGTCCTGGACGAACGCGGCGTCGTCGACCGAGTAGGGTCGCAAGATCAGTCGCGCCGTCTTCAGGGGTCGCGTCACTGCAGGTTCGATTCCGACGACGCCGCTGCGCCGCCTTCCTGTCCAGACTCACCACGGGCGTGCTGGGCCTCCATACGATCAAGCAGCTCGTCCTCGCTGAGCGGTTCTCCGCTCATGGCCCGCCGGGTGTTACGGAGATCGGTGAGCGCCAGCAGCACCAGGGCGACCGCCATGGCCATGGAAATCACACCGAAGGTATTGGCGAAACCATAGGAGATGCCCAACATGTCCGGGCCGGTCAGGGCGGTGAACACGGATTCTGGACCGTCCGGCGTGGAGTCCGGGAGGAAGAATCCGAAGAGCGCGGTGACGATCCATGAACCAATCGCCGTGAGACCCGCGCGCTGGGTGACCGCTTGGGAGGGGTAGAACTTGGCGTCCTTGCTGAACAGCACCGCGGCCACCGTGTGCAGCACCATGAGCGGAAGTCCCAACGCGAAGGCGTAAACCCACACGAGCGACCCCAGTGCATCCACGAGGATCCGCCCGAAGACGACCCAGATCACCAACACCATGGCCACCGTGGACATCATCCCCGGCAACGCGCGTCGCCATGCAGAACCGGATCGGTGCAATTCGCGGGGATGCATTTCGTAGGTGCTCATGTCTTCATCGTAAGTGCGCCGCCATCGAAGATTGCGACCTCCCTGCCCAGACAACAAGGTGAATTACGGCCCCACCGCTCTTGAGTGATTCAATTTATGCTGCAAAGATTGATGCATGTCATCCCCACAAAAGACCCGGCGTCTATCCCTCCCCCTCTCAGATCGGGACGAAGCAGATCTTGAGGCTCTCAGACGAGCGCCCGAGGTACTTGAGACCCTCCCCGGTAACGTCTCCGAAAAGTCATCCGATGCGGCCCTTCTTCATGCGGTTGTTGAAATGGGCTTCCAGCGAATTCGCGAGTTCCATATGGACCTTCAGTACGCCCAAATCGCAGTGGAAATCCAAGACTCCCGGGATAGTCGACGCAAGCGGGCTACCCAACGGCCTCGCGGCACAGCGGGCCCCCAGTGACCCGGATGCTCCGGGGGCAAATTTGGGAAGCGACACTGGATCAGACCGTGGGCTCGAAAATGTGGGTCGTCGTCTCTCACAATCCTCGAAATAGAAACTTCGACACCGCGCTTGCGGTTCGCGTGACCACGACAAACCGCCATGCGAACCTTCCGACAGTTATCGCCCTCCCCGCGGGCGAGAGCATTCACGGATGGATCGTATGCGATTCCTTGACGGAACTCTGGGATGAAGATCTCAACCAAGCTGAACCCGCAGGGGCACTGAGCCCCCGAACCATGAATCTCATCGCACCCGGACTGATGGCAGCCCTCGGGCTGTCCCCAAGCGGCTGAGTATCCTAGCGCCCACCTCACGAAGACCAGCTGTCGCCCTATCTTGGCGCCAGTCACGCCCACTTTGGTGTCAGATGCGGCCAGTACAGTGACACTATGACCGCTACTTCATTCCCTCGCGCAGTACTTTTCGACCACGACGGAACCCTGGTGGACACCGAGCCCCTGTGGGCCCAGGGCAAGGAGCAGTTGGCGGCAACGCACGGCGGGGAATGGACCCAGGCCGATACGGACGCGACCCTGGGCAAGCCCATCGCCAAGACGGTCGAGCGCCTCAGCGAGCTCGGTGTTCCCGGTGACCTGGACCAGGTGTTCCAGGAGTTCTACACCGTGCTCGAGAAGATCCTCGAAGAGAACCCTCCGGGCTTTATCGCGGGCGTCGAGCCGCTGCTCAAAGACCTCGCGGAGGCCGGGATCCCCGCGGCGATCGTTACCAATGCGACCACGGACGTCGCCAAGTACACGGCATCGATCGCGCCGGACAACCTTTTTCAGGTGATCATCGGTGACCAAGAGGTCGCCGCGGGTGTGAAGCCCAAGCCTGATCCGGACGCCTACCTCCAGGCCGCCAAGCGCCTGGGTGTGGAGCCGCAGGACTGCGTGGTCATCGAGGATTCCCCCTCGGGCGCACAATCCGGCGTTGCCGCAGGCATCATCACCGTGGCGGTCCCGGGCGAACAGGAGATCCCACCCCAGCCCGGTGTGGTGCACGTTCCCAACCACTCGGAGCTCACCCTGGACTTCCTGAGGATGCTCAAGCCGTGACGCTCACGCGCTGAATAGCTGAACAGCACTTTCAGACGACAGAAAGTAGGGCGGCCAGTTTCGATCGAAACTGGCCGCCCTACTTGATCAGTGCCCGAGTTTAGCGGGTGCCCTGGTCCTGGCGATTCGCCCGACGACGGCGCTGTGCCGCGGCGGTTGCGCGATCCGGAGTCTGACCGGACGAGTGCGAACGCTGGCCGGAGCCGCTGCGCTCACCGCGAGGCTTGTCGCTGCGAGCGCCCGATGCCGAACCGGAACCCTGCGACTTGCCGCCGAAGCGACGGTTGCCGGAACCGGCGGCGTCGGAACGGGACACGTTGCTGCGCGCACCGCCCGAACGGGTACCACCGGAACGCTTGCCCTCGGTGCGAGCCTCACCGCCGCGAGGGGAACCGTCTCGCTCGGAGCGGGAACGGCCTGAGCCGGAACGGCCACCATTGCGGCCGCCGGAGCGAGCGGCGTCGTTACGGCCACCGGAACGACCACCCGAGCGCGGCTTGGAACCACGGCCGCCCTGGCCGCCACCGTTACCGGACTGGGGCGCGGGCTGGTAGGCAACGCGCTCGGCGCGCTCGCCCACCAGGTCCGCGACGATCTCGGAACCGGGAGATACGGCGTCAATGCGAGCGCGTACGCCGGCCTTCTGCATGAGCTTGTCCACGTCGCCGCGCTCTTCGGTCGTGGAAATGGTGATCACGGAACCGGAAGCGCCGGCGCGAGCCGTACGACCGGAGCGGTGCAGGTAGGACTTGTGCTCGGCGGGCGGGTCGATGTGAACGACCAACTCCACGTAATCAACGTGCACGCCGCGGGCGGCCACGTCAGTGGCCACGAGCACGCGCACCTCGCCCTCGGAGAACGCGGCCAGGTTGCGGTCACGAGCGTTCTGCGACAGGTTGCCCTGCAAGTCGACCGCGGGGATACCCGACTGGTTGAGCTTCTTGGCCATCTTCTTGGCGCGGTACTTGGTGCGCGTGAACATCACGCGGCGACCGGTACCGGAGGCCAGGGTCTCGATGAGCGCCTGCTTGTCGTCGTTGTTCACGACCAGCACGTGGTGATCCATGGTGGTCACCGCTGCCTTGGCAACGTCCGCCGAGTGCAACACGGGATTGCTCAGGAACTTCTTGACCAGGGTGTCCACGCCATTGTCCAAGGTTGCGGAGAACAGCAGACGCTGGCTTCCTTTGGGCGTGCGGGACAGGATTCGGGTGACCACGGGCAAGAAGCCCATGTCGGCCATGTGATCGGCCTCGTCGAGGACCGTCACGCGGATCTCATCCAGGGTCAGAACGCCTTGTTTGAGCAGGTCATCCAGGCGGCCCGGGCAAGCCACCACGATGTCAACGCCCTTGGCGAGTTCCTGCTCCTGGCGCTTCTGGGACACACCGCCGAAGATCACGGTGGTACTCAGGCCGGCGGCCTTGGCCAGCGGGGCCACGGTGCGGTCGATCTGGGTTGCTAGCTCGCGGGTGGGAGCCAGCACCAGCCCGGTGGGGCGGTTGGCGCGACGAGGTGCGCGAGCGGCGTCGTCGACCATGCCAGCCAGGCGAGCCACGAGCGGCAACGCGAAGGCCACGGTCTTGCCGGAGCCTGTGCGACCACGGCCCAGGACGTCCCGGCCGGCCAGCGAATCGGGAAGGGTTTTTTCTTGAATGGGGAAGGCTTCGGTGATGCCGGTACGGGCAAGGTCAGCCGAAAGGACCTCGGGCACGCCGAGGTTTACGAAATTAGTAGACAAGGAAAGTCTTTCAGGTTGGTCCACGCGAAACGATTCCGCGCGCACGCGCCATAAGCCAAATCTGGGGCGCGAACTGCGCGCCTTGGACCGGCGCGCCAACCTCGTGAAATGCACGAGGGAACTTAGCCAGTGTACACACGTCACCTACTGGCGGGTTAGGACGCATGCCACAGGCCCACTCACCACTGACTGGGAACAGGCGTGCGGCCCGGACCTTTTCCAGGCTCCGGGCCGCACGTTTCAGAGACGCGACGGATCAGATGGCCGTGTAGCCACCGTCCACCAGGTAGTAGCCGCCGGTCATGAAGGATGCGCCCTCCGACAGCAAGAACGTGGTCAGCTGCGCGACCTCTTCCGAGGTGCCCAGACGACCCATGGGGTGGGCGTTGATCAATGCTTCCTTGGCACCGGCAGGGAGGTTCGCGAGCAACGGGGTTTCGATGTACGCCGGACCCACCGCGTTGATGCGCACTCCGCGCTGTCCGTAGTCCACGGCGGTCTGCTTGGTCAGGCCCACCACGCCGTGCTTGGCGGCGGTGTACGCGCTGTTTCCGACACCGGTGGCCACGGTCGAGTGGATCGAGCCGATGTTCACGATGGCCCCACCGCCATGCTGCTCGATCACCGGAAGTTCGGCGGCCATGCCGTACGCAACACCGTTGAGGTCGATGGCCACGGTGCGGTCCCACGCGTCCATATCGGTCTCGCCCAAGGCCTCGACCTGGCCGCCCACACCCGCATTGTTGACGGCGTAGTGCAAGCCACCGTAGGTCTGCACGGCAAAGTCCACGGACGCCTGCGCATCCTCGCGCTTGGAGACGTCCTGGCGAATACCTGCGGCGTCACCACCGGCGGCCATGATGGCCTGGACCACGTTGTCGATACCGGTCGAATCGATGTCGGTCACCACGACCTTGGCACCGCGCCTGGCCAGATCCTTGGCAATCGCCTCACCGATTCCCGACGCCGCTCCGGTCACCAATGCCACGCGCCCGCTGAACTCAGACATATCCACTCCTTCTCTTCGGGATCACTTTCTCCCTTCAAGTCTTAGTGTTTTCGCGCACAAATGCCAGGGATGCTCCTGTGTTGTTGGCCGGTCTCGCAGACAGCGGAAGCGGCCTGGGAATCCCGGGCCGCTTCCGCTGGTTCTCACTGCTCACCCGTGGTGATCAGTTGCTGATAGCTGAGGAGTCAGTCCACTTCGTCGGCCGCCTTCTCCGCGTCCTTCTCGGCACGCAGTTCTTCGGAGGCTTTTTCTTCTTCGGCCTTTTCCTCGAGCACTACCTCGGTGAGGAGCTTGGTCATTTCCTTGGCCACGCTGCCGGCGGACTGCGGGTTCTGGCCCGTGACCAGGTGGTCGTCCACCTGCACGTTGTCTTCCCAGTTATCGGCGACCTTGACCGTGGCACCCTGCTCTTCGAGCTTGTCCTGGAGCAGGTAGGGAACCACCTTGGTCTTGCCCACTTCTTCTTCCTCCGCGTTGGTGAACGCTGCTACCTTGCGGCCGGACAGCAGACCGATACCGTTGGCGAGCTCCACGTCCACCAGGCCGGAAGGACCGTGGCAGACCGCGCCGACCACACCGCCGCTGTCGTACACGGTCGCGATCAGCTTCTGCAGATTCTTGTTGCCGGTGAAGTCCCACATGGTTCCGTGGCCGCCCACCAGGAACACGGCGTGGTACTGCGAGGGATCCACCACGGCGATCTTGGGGGTGTTGTAGAGGGATGCTTTAACGGTCTCGTCGGTGGTGAACTCCACCTGAATGGGGTCTTCCTCATCCAGCCCGTCCTGTGGCGGCTGGCCACCCTCGATGGACGCGAAGTCCACGAAGTATCCGGCGTCGCGGAACACCTTCCAGGGGTGTGCCGCCTCACCCACGAAGTAGCCCGTGGCCTCTCCGGTGTCGCCCAAGGTGTCATGGCTGGTCAGTACCAACAGAACCTTCTTCATGGTTCCAATATCCATGTATGCTCCTTTCGCCCGGCGCACATGCTGCGCGCTCGTGAACGAGTTCACCCTAGGCAGGGTGGCCAGTGTGCTTCCAGCGCCGTTCGCTGACGGCACCTTGCCGCAGCAACTGTTGACACATCACATACATCCGCTGTTAGCATGAAACCGACAATTCACGCGGGTCCTGTAGATCGCCCGTGCTTTCCCACCGAAAGGGCATTGACGTGCGCATTTCCAACGCCATCCTCCGCGCCGTACCCGGCGCATTCCTGCTGCAGTCCGGTTACGGCAAGCTGAGCCTGGACAAAGAGTCCGCAGAGGGCCTCAAGCAGTTCGCCGCGACCGGCGTGCCCCAGTTCGCGGACTGGGATTCCGAGACCTTCGGCAAGTTCATCGCAGGTTCGGAACTGGCCATCGGCGCCATGCTCGTGACCCCGTTCGTCTCCAAGCGCCTGGCAGGCGCCGGTCTGCTGGCATTCTCCGCAGGCCTGCTCACCATGTACTTCCGCAACCAAGAGATGACCCAGGACGACGGCATCCGCCCCTCCGAGTCCGGCATGACCCTGTCCAAGGACGCCTTCATGGCCGCCATTGGTGCAGCCCTGGTGGTCCAGAAGTAGGCTCCTTTCCTATTCGGAACGTACGACGACGCCGCAGCGAGACGCTGCGGCGTCGTCGCCGTTTAAAGCCCCAGACCGTAACGCTCCCGTCTTAAGCGGACTCGCCGTCAGATGAGCGGTAAGTCACAGGTGACTCGCTGGTACGTTAACTGACAATTCGTTGACCCCCTCGAGGAAAGCCGCGACCCCCATGGACACGCTGCAATCAGTAATGGACGCCATCCGAGATGTGATCTGGGGGCCTTGGCTTCTGATCCCCCTGCTCCTGGGAGTGGGCGTCTTCCTGACCATCCGACTGCGCGGCATTCAATTCGTGCTGTTCGGCAAGGCCATGAGCCTGGGCTTCGGACGACGCTCCAAGCAGAACGGCGAAAAAGGCGAGATCTCCTCGTTCGCGGCCATGTCCACCGCACTGGCCGCAACCGTGGGCACCGGCAACATTGTGGGCGTCGCAGCCGCGATCTTCATCGGCGGCCCGGGTGCGTTGTTCTGGATGTGGATCACCGCCCTGTTCGGCATGGCTTCCAAGTACGCGGAGTGCTTCCTGGGTGTCCGATTCCGCACGCGCGACTCGGCCGGTCAGCTCACCGGTGGACCGCAGGTTTACCTGGTGCGCGGTATTCCCAATAAGTTCGGGCGCTTTTTGTCCCTCATGTTCGCAGTGTGCTGCGTGGTGGCGACCTTCGGTATCGGCAACATGACCCAGGGCAACGCCATTGCAAGCAACTTGGAACATACGTTCTCTGTTCCTCCCGTTCTTACTGCTGTAGTGCTCGCCATTGCTACCGGTCTGGCGCTGTTGGGCGGCATTCGCTCGATCGCCAAGGTCACCACGTTGATGGTGCCGCTGATGATCGTGCTGTACATCGTCTCCGGTCTGTACATCATCGGCGTCAATTTCCAGGGCATCCCCGAAGCCTTCCGTTTGATTTTCACCGGAGCGTTCACCCCTATGGGAGCCACCGGTGGCTTCGTGGGCTCCACGATCATGATGGCCATCCAGATGGGCGCAGCCCGATCGCTGTTCTCCAACGAATCCGGCATGGGTACCGCCTCGATTGCGGCATCCGTGGCGCAAACCAACCACCCGGTGCGCCAGGGCCTGGTCTCCATGACCCAGACCTTTGTGGACACCCTGGTGGTCATCTCGATCACCGGTTTCGTCATCCTCACCACAGGCGTGTGGGACCAGGGAGATCCGGGCACAATGACTTCCATCGCCTTCTCCACCGGCCTGCCCGGTGAATGGGGCGGCATTGTGGTGACGATTTGCTTGGTGCTCTTGGGGTACTCCACCGTGCTCGGCTGGGCCTATTACGGCGAGCGCAACATGGAACGTCTGGCGGGTTACAAGGCTGCGGCCATCTACCGCGTGCTCTTCTCGATCGCCGCCGGACTGGGCGCCCTGGCTCCCCTGACCCTGGTCTGGTCCTTCTCGGACATCATGAACGGGCTCATGGCCATCCCCAACCTGATCGGACTGGTGATCCTGTCCGGCCTGGTGGTGCGCGAAACCCGGCTCTACCTCAAGCACGATCCCCACTTCACCGCGACCACCGAAGAGATCGACCGGTTCATGGGTGAGCACCCAGGCGCCTTGGACGCGCAGATCGACCACACCGTGGACCTGACCTCGGAGCAGCCCGCGCTGTCCGAAACCGGTTCCATGTCGATCGTCCAGGCGAACGACTCTGCACACACCCCCAAGCGCCCGGATGCTGCCTCGCCCACGAAGTAGTGATCCCACGTAACGGCCCGGGAAAATGCCAAGCCCGGTGACAGTGGCGGGTGCCCGGGGATGACCCCGGGCACCCGCCACTGTCGTCTCCGCGTCTGCAGCGGTTCTGGGATCTAGGCCCCGCGGCCCACCGAAAGACGCTGGGTCATGGTGTGGGACGCACCGGCGTCCAATCGCACGGCGTTGTCGAGAACGTTGGCGGTCTCGACGCACACCATGGACTGCCACTCGTCATCGGCGAAGTCGTCCATGGCCTTGGACTTCTCGGTCCACGGATTCCACACCACGGTGTTGGCCGAGCCTTCCTTGGCCACGGTAATCGTGCGGGCCATCGCGGGGTCTTTGACCTGGACGGTGTCCTCGGAGTAGTAAACGCGGTCGGTCTCGTCCGTGATGGTGATGGGTCCCGACTGTGACTGTTCCTGCTGGGAAACTTTGTCGAAGTAGCGGGCGCCCTCCAGCCCCTCGATGGCAATCCGCTGGGAGTCGCCCACCGACAAGTAAGTGTGCAGGGCTTCTTCGAACTCGAACGCGGTGGAGCCGGTGTTCGTCACGGTCAGCGACATGGTCAGCTTGGCGCCGAAATCCACGGTGTAGACGGCGCGGAACTTGTGCGGGAACGCGCCGCGCAGCTGCCGGTCGATGTCCTCGTGGGTGAGGATGAAGCGCGCGGTGGCAGCAGCGGCGTCGTCGTAGTTGCGAATCCTGTCCGCGAGCTTCCACTCAGCGATGCGCGCGAAACCGTGAGCGGGCTTCATATCGCCGGAGCGGCCGGGGCCGAACCACGGGAAGCAGATGGGCACACCACCGCGGATTGCATCTCCCACGCTGTCCTTGGCCTGGGACGAAACCCACAACACCGGATCAAAACCGGTGGGCGCCCAGGACATCACGTGCGCGCCATAGGTGCGCACCGTGCCGGAACCGGACGGGCAGAAAAGGGTCAGAGGCGCGGGAAGTCGAGTCATGCCTCCAGCTTAGGCACTGGTCAGCCCTGGGCGGCTCAGCGGAACCGACACATTACCGCTCGAGTTCGGCGTGATCGACCGGCTTCTCCATCTCGGCCTTGAACCACTGGAAGGCCTGCTTGTGGGTTGCCGTGCGGCGCACGAAGGCCCAAGCGATACCCAGTCCGCCCAACCAGATGGGCAGGGACACCAGGCCGGCCGCGGTTTCCGGCTCGGTGGTGAGCGTCCAGACCACGAACGCGAAGAAGGCGAGCACCGCGGCGCACATGAACAGCCCGCCGGGCATCTTGTATTCGGAGGCGGCATGGCGCTGCGGGTGCTTACGGCGATAGCAAATGTAGGACACCAGGATCATGGACCACACGAACATGAACAGCTGGGCGGCCACGGTGGTGATCAGGGTGAAGGCCTCGATGATCGAGTCACCCGCGTAGAGCACGGGGATGGTCAGCAACAGCACGAGCGCCGTGAACCCGAGCGCGCGGGCGGGTACTCCCGCCTTGCTCAGGCGACGGAAGAAACGGGGCGCGCTGCCCTCCGCGGAGAGGCCGAACATCATGCGGGATGTGGAGAACACCCCGGCGTTGGCGGAGGACATTGCGGACGTCAGCAACACGAAGTTCACCACGGACGCGGCACCGGCCAGCCCTACCAAGGAAAACAGGCTCTTCACAATCGAGGGTGTAGTTGCGGTCTGAAGCCGCCGGCCTCGAGCAGGCTGCGGGCGATGTAGT
>NZ_JAVKPR010000114.1:0-501 GCF_040980905.1 Kocuria sp. CPCC 205235 | reverse complement strand
GCTATTGCCGATGCTAAGGCAGCAGGTACAAAAGCTCAGACTGATTTAAGTACCCATGCAAACAGAAGGGATAATCCTCATAATGTAACTAGAGCTCAATTAGGATTGGCTACTACAGACAAAGTAGTATTTGCTAAAACTACTGCAGCTTCTGGTTTCTGGAAGGAATCAGATGGTAGATTAAAATCTCAAGTGGAGAATCTGAATCATACTCTGGACCAAATCTGTAATATACCTACAGTTCACTTTAAGATGAATGGCAAATACCAAGTGGGAACTATTGCTCAGAGCTTAGAGGAAATTGAACCTCTGTTGGTATCAGAGAATACTATACCTGCTTCTCAAGTACCTAACCAATCTAGATTCGAAACTTTCGTCGGAGAAGATGGTCAGGAATATGTAAAAGTAAAAGTGGTAGAGTATGAAATGCTCAGTGTCATGGCTCTTGAGGGAGTTAAGTTATTGAGAAAAGAATTCGAAGACTTTAAGAAACAATTAAAC
>NZ_JAVKPR010000113.1:0-502 GCF_040980905.1 Kocuria sp. CPCC 205235 | reverse complement strand
AGCGGTGATTTCAGCCTTTGCTGTAATCAAGAGCTGCACACGCTCATTGACCTTAGCTCGCAAGGCATCAGCCTTGTCTGTGTTGCCAGCCTCCACGAATCCAATGAGTTGGTTAAGGTTCTTGGTGATGTAGGAGCGAGCATTGCCTATCTGCTTGGAGGTGATGTCAGCTACTGGCTGCTCCTCCGCTTGCTTCTCCTCGGCATCACCCGGCTTGGCATGGTCGTAGACGTCCATGGACTGCTTGTATGCATAGTACTCCTCCTTGAGTGTAAGGAGCATGCGCTTGAAGTCTTCGTCGGCAGCATGCAAGCCCTCGTATCTGTCACATGACATGTCGTAAGCTTTGCAAGCCTCAAAGTGTTCCTTGATTTTCTTCCACAGAGCGCAGTTGTTTTCCCAAATAGCCTGGATGTTATCTGGCAACTGGTCATGGTCTGCTCGTTTGCCCTTGGCTACGATGGCTGAAGGCACGATGGAATCGAGGTTTTCTGACTCCACG
>NZ_JAVKPR010000112.1:0-503 GCF_040980905.1 Kocuria sp. CPCC 205235 | reverse complement strand
CCGGTAAACGCTAATTGGGTGCGTAGGTGCAGTAGGTAGCGGGAGTGATCGTCGAGGAAGTCCAGGATCTCCACCCGGGCGCCGGTGGCCAGGAACCAGTGGGTGATATCGGCTTGCCAGCATTCGTTCGGCGCCTGGGCTTGGAAGCGGATGTAGGTGGATCTCGGTCGTTTACCCGGTGCCGGGGTGATAAGCCCGGCTCGGTGGAGCACGCGCCGGATCGTGGAATCTGAGGGCACTCGGTATCCGGCTTGTTCTAGGTGCCACGCGATGGTGAGCGGCCCGGCGTCAGCGCCTTGGGCGGTGAGTTCTTGGCGCACGGCAATGATTTGTTCTACCAACGCCGCTGGTAGGGCCCCGGGTGAAGAGCGTGGGGCTCGAGAACCCGGGGCCAGTCCGTCCACCCCGTGAGCGTCGTAACGGGCTAGCAGGGTGTAGACCCATTGCCGGGAGACGCCGTAGCGGGTGGCGGCCTGGGCCACGGTGAGGTGTTGATCGCGTAC
>NZ_JAVKPR010000023.1:0-40338 GCF_040980905.1 Kocuria sp. CPCC 205235 | reverse complement strand
GAGCAGCAGGCCGTCCTCGACGCCATCCGCGACCCCGAAAATCACGCACTAAACGAATGAGCCAACTCAGGCCACATCGGGCGGCCCATCTCCAACCAAACTCCTCTTCTGAGGTGGCACTCGGACCACGGCGCACACGTGAGGGGTTGTTAGAACCCTCGGCGGGCCCGAGAAAGGTTCTAACGGCGCCTGAGGTGCACAGGAAGGTTCTACCGGCGCGCCGGAGGCGGAGCCCGACCTTCCAGGGTGCACAGGAGAGTTCTACCGGCGCACCAGAGGCGGAGCCAGTACTTTCGGGGTGCTCAGGATGACCCTAGCGCCACACAAAGGATGCCGGTCGGCGCTCAGAATGCGGGGAATCCGCTACTTCTGGCACTCCGGGCACCAGTAAAGGGCGCGGCCGTTGAGGTCCTGCCGCAGAATCGTGGTGCCGCAGTGCAGGCACGGTTGGCCGTGACGGTGGTACACGTAATTGCCGTGGTGGGGCCAGGCTTCGGCCTCGGAGATGCCGGGGCGGTCCACGGGGTCGGTGGTGATGATGCGACCCACTCGCGCACCGATGTTCATGAGGGCAACATTTTCATCCCACAATCCCAGGAGGTCTTCGCGGCTCAGGGAGGCACCCGGAAGGAACGGATCAACCCCGCGGCGGAACAGAGACTCCGCGCGAAAGATGTTGCCGATCCCTGCCACCACGTTCTGCTCCATGAGCAACACGGCGATGGGACGTTTGCTCTTCCCCGCCTTGGCGATGAACGGCTCGGGGTCCGCCTCGGGGTCGAGCGGGTCCGGACCCAACTTGGCCTCCGCGACCGCGGCTTCCTCGGGAGTTTCCACGGTGCACAGTGCAGGACCGCGCAGATCGGCCCACCCGTGTTCCCCCACCAACCGGGCGCGCACGGCACCGACGGGGGCGTCGGGAACGACCAGCCCGGCGTCGTCGTGCTGGACGGATGTCTCGGCCGAGGACCCGGCCTCCTGCTCCCCCACCTTGCGGGGCGCACCGATCGACGACGCCGCTTGAAACGTCTCGTCGCCGGCGAAACTCCACGCACCGTAAATGCCGAGGTGCGAGCGCAGAATGAGAAGGTCGGCGGCGTCGGACGGCGCGGCAAAACTCATGAAGAGGTGCTTGCCGTGCGCCCGGGAACCCGTGAGGACACGGCCGTCGAGCTGTGCCGCGCCCTGCGCGAAACGTCCCTGCGGGCTGGAGACACGCAGGGACTGTCCCGCGAAAACGTCGTCGAGTTGGCGAGCCAGTCGATGAATGGAATGACCTTCGGGCACGGTCAGTTCTGGGCGACGGGGCGGGCGGTGACCTGGTCGAGCTTGCCCTTGATGTCACCGGTGGTCTCGTATTCGCCCAGCTGAGCGATGCGGCGTTCGTGACGGTCTTCACCGGTGAATTCCTCCGCGAGGAAGGCCTTGACGATGTCGAGTGCTTCTTCCTTGGAGTGCTGACGACCACCGATGGCCACGACCTGCGCGTTGTTGTGGTCGCGGGCGAGCTTGGCGGTGTCCAGGTTCCAGGCCAGTGCCGCGCGAATGCCCTCGACCTTGTTGGCGGCCATCTGCTCGCCGTTGCCGGAACCGCCGAGCACGATGCCCAGGGAATCCAGACCCTGATCACGGTCTTCCTTCACGGCGCGGGCGGCGTGGATGCAGAAGGCGGGGTAGTCATCCGCGGCGTCGTACTCTTCGGGACCGTGATCGACCATGTCGTAACCGGCGGCGGACAACTGCTCGATGAAGTACTGGGACAGTTCGAGACCGGCGTGGTCGGTGGCGATGTGCACGCGCATGAGCGGGGATTCTCCTGGATCAGGTGCGGCACCGAACGGGTGTTTTCCCGGGTGACCGCGGAGGGCAATCTGACATCCACCACCGTACCGTGAGCGCCCCCACAACCCGCTGATCAGAGGGATCATAGCTAGTTCCGGTGTGATCCTGGCCGCAGACTGCCATAATGGCTAAATGCTCGCGCGCCAGGAGCGCGCCTACCCCCAGCAGTCGAGGAGAGGATCACTCACGTGCCCGGAATCAATTTAACCCGAGAAGAAGCCGTCCAACGGGCGGAGACTGTTTCGGTCGATTCCTATGAAGTGGTCCTGGATCTCACCGATAATCCGGAGACATTCGCAGCCCGCACCACGGTCCGCTTTTCGGCCACTCCCGGGGCGAGCACGTTCATCGATGCGATCACCGCGTCCGTCGAGTCGGTCACGCTCAACGGGAAGCAGCTGGACCCCGCCGAGGTCAGTGACGGCGTGCGCATCCAGCTGCCCGATCTCGCGGAAGCCAACGAGCTGGTCGTGGAATCTCGCATGTTTTACATGAACACCGGCGAGGGCCTGCACCGCTTCGTGGACCCGGTGGACGGCGAGGTGTACCTCTACTCCCAGTTCGAGGTGGCCGATGCCCGCCGCATGTTCCCTGTATTCGAGCAGCCGGATCTGAAGGCCACGTTCCGCTTTGACGTGACTGCCCCGGATCACTGGGCCGTGGTTTCCAATCAGCCCACCCCGGAGCCCACACCAGTCCGCGAGGGTGTGGCACGGTGGGAGTTCTCCCCCACTCCCGTGATGTCCTGCTACATCACCGCGTTGATCGCTGGTCCGTACGAATCGATCACCGATTCACTGACCTCGTCAGACGGCCGCACCATTGACCTGGGCCTGTACTCGCGCAAGTCTCTGTCCGAGTTCGTGGACGCGGACGAGATGTTCGAAGTCACTAAGCAGGGCTTCGAGTTCTTCGAGGCGCAGTTCGGTGTGCCGTACCCGTTCGAGAAGTACGACCAACTGTTCGTCCCGCAGTTCAATGCCGGTGCCATGGAGAATGCCGGCGCAGTGACGTTCGTGGAGCAGTACATCTTCCGCTCCAAGCCGTCCCAGGCGCGCGTGGAACGCCGCGCGATCACCGTGCTCCACGAGCTCGCCCACATGTGGTTCGGCGACCTGGTGACCATGCGCTGGTGGAACGACCTGTGGCTCAACGAATCCTTCGCGGAATACATGTCCACGCTCGCGTGCGCCCAGAACACCAAGTACACCAACGCGTGGACCACGTTCGTGGCCGGCGAGAAGTCCTGGGGTTACGAGCAGGATCAGTTGCCCACCACACACCCCATCAAGGCGGAGATCCGCGATCTCGAAGACGTGCTGGTCAACTTCGACGGCATCACCTACGCCAAGGGCGCGTCCGTGCTCAAGCAGCTGGTCGCGTGGGTGGGTCAGGAAGAATTCATGGCCGGCCTCAACGCCTACTTCGGCAAGCACGCGTGGGCCAATACCGAGCTCTCGGACCTCATGGTTGAGCTCGAGGCCGCGAGCGGTCGCGACCTCACCGACTGGACCGAACGCTGGCTCGAGACGGCCGGCGTCAACACCTTGATTCCGCACGTTGAGGCGGACCAGGACGGTGTGATTACCTCCTTCGCGATCGAGCAGATCGGCCAGGAGGGCCACCCCACCCTGCGCCCGCACCGTTTGGCGGTCGGCTTCTACGATCACGACGACGCCGCCAACAGTCTGGTGCGCACCCACCGTGTGGAACTGGACGTGGACGGCGAGCGCACCGAGGTGCCCGAGCTCGTGGGCCGCGAACGCCCGGACCTCGTGCTGCTCAACGACGACGATCTGGCCTACGCCAAAATCCGCCTGGACGAGTGCTCGCAGGACACCGCGACCAATCACCTGGGTGACTTCGAAGAGTCCCTGCCTCGCTCGCTCGTGTGGGGTGCGGCCTGGGATGCCGTGCACGACGGCGTGTCCCCCGCCCGCGCGTACGTCCAGTTGGTGTTGGCCAACATCGGCCGCGAGACGGATTCCACCGCTGTGCAAGTTCAGCTCCGTCAGCTCGACACCGTGCTCGACTACTACCTGGCTCCGAAGGACGCGGACGAGATCCGGGCCGCCGCCGCAGCCACGATCTGGGACCTGGTCGAAGCCTCTGCCCCGGGTTCGGATCACCAGTGGCAGTTCTTCCGTGCCTTCGCCCGCCGGGCCGTCACGGCGGCACAGTTCGATCAGCTCGAAGCCTTCGACCGCGGCGAGAACATCCCCTCCGGCGTGGACATGGACACCGACACCCGCTGGGTCGTGCTGACCGCTCTGGTGGCCGCAGGTCGCCGCGGTGAGACCGAGATCGACGCCGCCCTGGCTGAGGACAACACGGAGACCGGCGCGATTGCCGCGGCCACCGCGCGCGCCGCGATCCCCACGCCCGAGGCCAAGGCCGCCGCGTGGCAGCAGATCGTGGTGGACGGCTCGCTACCCAACTCGCAACAACAAGCGGCCATCGCGGGGTTCTTCCGTGTGCATGATCAGGAACTCGTGGCTCCATACGCGGACAAGTATTTCGAATCGGTCACCGACGTGTGGATCACCCGCACGCACGAGTTGTCCCAACAGATCGCGGCCGGCCTGTTCCCGCGCCTGGCCGCACAGGCAACCGTCGACGACGCTCAGCGCTTCCTCGATCAGTTGGCCGGTCAGCACAACGGCCTGCGCCGTATCGTCCTGGAACGTCAAGACGCCATCCGCCGCGCCGTGGAGGCCCAGGCCGTGGACGCCGCCGCAGCAGGACAGGAGAACACCACCGCATGAGCACACCCGAACAACCTCACCTGAACCCCCAGGCCGGCCCGCCCGAAGGTCGCCGCACGTTCACCCTGGGCGCTGTGGGTTCGAGGTCCGCGGCGAAGCCCATGACGCAACCCCCGCAGCAGGTGGGCGACGCGCGCGAGGCGGCCGAGGCGGCGTCGTCGGACTCGTTCTACGCCCAGGTGGGCGGGCACGAAACGTTCGCAAAACTCACACACGAGTTCTACCTGCGCGTGGCGGAGGACGAGGATTTCAAGGCCCTGTACCCGGAGGAGGATCTGGGGCCGGCCGAGCGCCGCCTGCGGATGTTCCTGGAGCAGTACTGGGGCGGGCCTACAACCTACTCGGAGGAACGGGGGCATCCCCGCCTGCGCATGCGGCACGCGCCGTTCCCGGTCGACACGTGGGCGCGCGAGACGTGGCTCAAGCACATGCGCGCGGCGATGGACACGCTGGAGTTGTCCCCGCTGCACGACGGCATCATGTGGGACTACTTCGACCGCGCGGCTCACGCCATGGTGAACCGACCGGGCTGAGCGCGTCGAGCTAGCTGAACGGACCACAACAGCAGGGCCGGTGCACGTACACCGGCCCTGCTGTTGTGTCCGCGAAAGTATTCAGCGCTGACCGTTCTTGACCACCACGTGGCCTGCGTCCGTGCTGAGCCGGAGCCACTGCCCGGATTCCTCGGCGGCCACGGCCACCTCGAACTCCGAGGGTGGAATGAAACCGAGCACGTCCAACCCGAAAGCGGCACCGTCCGGGATGTCCGGGACCTCCATGGGACCCCAACCGGAACTGGCACCCCAGATCTGGGACCGCACCTTGGTCACGACCGCGGCCCCCGAATCGGTGGGGACGGCGTCCGCGACCTTCTGGATTCCGGCACGCGCAACATCGCGCACGTGATGGGCGGAGACCACACCGCGCTTGGTCCAGCCACCGCGCGGGGCCACCATCCCGGCCCACGGCGCCGCGACTTCCTGCGGCGGCGCACTGATATGGACCGGTTCGCTCTTGAGCGCGGGATCGGAGAGCGAGAAGCGCGCCAACCGGTCGAGGATGGCCGACGCCGGAACCGTGAGGTCGAGGTCCGTGGGATGAGCCAGAGACACGGCACGCAGCCCGAGCACCACGGGTGAAGGGTCCAGAATGGTGGTGGGGTAAATCACCGGAACCCACGTGGCCAGGGCAAGGCCGAAGCCTTGGAGTCGCACGGCGGCGTTCGCGTCAAGGCTGCGCGCACGGCTCAGCAGGGTGGCCAGATCGGAAGCTTCCGCGGGTCCGGCCAGTGAAATACCGGGAGTCTGAGCGCCCCCAGGGTGTGTCATAGTTCGTCGAGCTCCTTGACCTCATCTGCCAGGGCGTCCAAGAGAGCCTTGTGATCCTCCGACAGTTTCTGACTTTTGCCCGTCTCCGGGTCCATTAAGACCATCACGGATTCACCCTCCGCGTAAACAGAAGAGCCGTCTTCTTCCTGCAAACGGTAAGAAATCGTGAAGGATGAGCCGCCCACCTTGGAGATCCAGGTCCTGACGTACACAGGTTCGTGACGGTAGAACAGCTGTTCCTTGTAGTCGATGTTCTGGTGCACCACCACGGTGCGGATATCACCGATCGACTCACGGAACGTAGTGTCCTCCGGGATGCCGTGATCGGCATCCGCCTTGATCGGTGAGGAGGTCAAGCGCACGCGGGCGTCCTCGAAGAAACGCACCATGATCACGTTGTTGATGTGACCGTAGGCGTCCATGTCCGAGAAACGCATTTGAATGGGGATGGTTATGGAAGTCATGTCCCCATCAGATCACATCAGCGTCAGCACTAGAGTGGTGGCCATGAGTGTTGATCCCCAGAAGGAACCCGAGAAAGCCCTGCTCCAGATGTTGGACCTGGCGGACGGTGGAGGGGCAAGAACCCTCGAGGACATTTTCGTCGGTCAGACGATCACCAGCATGCGTAACCGTGTCTATGGCGGGCAGGTGCTGGCCCAGGCCGCGATGGCGGCGATCCGCACGGTTCCCGAGGACCGCGCGATCCACTCGATGCACGCGTACTTTCTGCGCCCCGGGGACGTGAACTTCCCGATCACCTTTGGTGTGGAGCGGGTTCGCGACGGGCGTTCGTTCTCCGCTCGCCGAATCCACGCGTATCAGGACGGTAAGACGATCCTGTCCATGATTGCGTCGTTCCAGGCCACCTCCGGCGGCCTGGACCACCAGGACGAGATGCCGCTCAACGTGCCGGATCCGGAGACGCTGCCCACGCTGCGCGACCTGCTGGGCAGCATCGACCTTCCGGAGGCCCGGGCCACCGCGTTCGAGCGGCCCTTCGACATGCGTTACGTGACCGAGCCGCTGTTCCTGCCGTGGCGCGGCACCAACGAGGCGTACAACGCGGTGTGGATCAAGGCTCTCGCGCCCTTGCCCGACGATCCCAACATCCATCGCGCGGCCCTGGCCTACGCCTCGGACTACACGATGCTCGAACCCGTGCTGCGCCGTCACGGCAAGTCCTGGGTCGAACCCGGCCTCAACGTGGCGTCCCTGGACCACGCGATGTGGTGGCACCGTGACGCGCGCGCGGACGAATGGATCCTCTACGTCCAGGCCTCCCCCAGTGCGTCCTCGGCTCGCGGGCTGGGCGTGGGACGCATGTTCACCCAGGACGGCTTGCTGATCGCCACGACCGCCCAGGAAGGCATGATGCGCCTTCCCGAGTTCCACTCGGAGTAGCAACCACACACGACGACGGCGCCCGCTCGCGTGAGCGGGCGCCGTCGGCGTTGGTGCCGGGCAGGAAATGTGTGTTCAGCGTGCGAGCCGCACGCCGCGGCGACTCACCGCGATCCCCAGGCCGGCGCAGGCCAGACCGACCGCGAGGGCGACCCCGTAGTTGCTGTAGGCCGCGATGGTGAGCCCAGCCCACGCGCCCACGGTGCCACCGAGCATGCTGATGGAGGTCAGCAACGTGAAGTCACCGCCGGGATTCTCGGTGCGCGCCAGGCCGAGATTGACCGCATAGATACCCGTGTTCATGATCGTGTAGCCGGCCAGAACGCACGAGGTTCCCAGTACGCCGAAGGCCAGTTCCAACCCACCGCCCACGGGCCACAGTGTGGTGATGACCGGGATGAAACTGAGTCCGCCGATGAGCTGGATACCCGCACCCAGGAGCATGGTTGTGGCCCTACCCCAGCGGCGGCACATGCGCCCGCCCGCAAGGGCCGCGGCCAGCGCGGGCACCGAGGCCACGACCGAGGTGACCACACCGATCCGGGTCAGCGACCAGCCCGCATCCACGAGCGCGGGAGTGACCAGGGACCACAGTGCACCGGACCCCAGGGCGATCAGGGGAACGGCCACGAGAGCCCAGGTGCGCGCGCCCGGCTGGGACAGGACACCGAACATGTCCTTGAACGTGATCCGCGAGCTGGACCTCGGTGCGCGCGGCGGCTCCACATAGCGCGCCACCGTGGCCAGGGCCAACGCGGTGAAGAATACGAGGGTCAGGACTGCCGCGCGCCATCCCCACAGGTCGTACACGAGCAGCGCAAGGCCACCGCCCACAAGGGTTCCCAGATAACTGGCGGCAACTTGAATGCCCGCACCCTTGTTGTGCTGGGCCGAATCCAGCCCCCGCACGGACAGCGCGTCCGCGGCAATGTCCTGGGTGGCGGAGAACAGCACGAAGGCACCGGCCAGAATCACCACGGTGCCCAGGCCCTGCACCGGATCGGCGACCAGGGCGAGCCCCAGCAGGCTCAACACCATGAGCGACTGCAGGATCAGTAACCACGTGCGGTAGTGACCGGACGCCGTGCGCGGTGACCAGCGGTCCAGCAGCGGAGCCCAGAGGAATTTGAGGGGCCAGACCAGTCCGAGCAGTTGTAACAAGCCGAGCGTCGAGAGGTCCGCTCCCCCGTCGCGCAGGATGCCCGTCAATCCGGTGGACAGGAACGACGCCCCGATGAACTGGGTCGTGTACAGGGCCCACAGCAGGATCCAAAAACTCCGGTGCGCGGTCGAAGCGGGTGCCGTGCGGTCACCCGAGAGAGCTGTGCTCATGCGTGCCTCCAATAGGCGGTAGCGCAAACATTGTTCTTGGGGAGCTCGAAGCGGGTTCGCAGAGTCGACGTCAGCTGCCGGTTCGCGGCCGCCTCGACCGCGATCCACACGCGGTCCCGTTCCGTGGGAGGCTCCTGATCCCAGTGTTCGGTGAGAGCTTCCGCAATTCCGGGACCGTTGTCGTCCCGGTGTACCCAGCGCACCCGGTG
Source organism: Kocuria sp. CPCC 205235 (assembly GCF_040980905.1). NCBI lineage: Bacteria > Bacillati > Actinomycetota > Actinomycetes > Micrococcales > Micrococcaceae > Kocuria > Kocuria sp. CPCC 205235. The sequence continues at coordinate 31,458 of NZ_JAVKPR010000023.1, read as the reverse complement.
CTGCGGGCCGCTGGTCACGGGCAGCAAGTGATCCCTGGGATCCAGGTGTTCGAGCCACACCTCAGCCGATTGGTCGCCCAGGTGTTCGAGCATGGAATTGACCGCCGGCAGGCTCGCGGGGTCACCCACGATGATCGTGCGTCCCGGCCACGGTGCGTCCAGCGTCATGGCCGGAGCGGCCGCGGTGGACGACGGCGCCGCGCGACGTCGAGCGCGCTTCTTCAGTTCCCACGGTGGCGCACTGCCGAGCAAGGACGCGCCGATGGTGTCACCGGCCACGCACGTTCGGGCCCAGTCCGAGGCCACACCCTCGTGCAGCGCGAATTCGAGCCAGAATTTACCCTCCGCCGGTTCCGGGTCCACGACCGTGAAGGCCCGTTGGTGCGAGCGGCCGTTGTCGTCGAACCACAACCGCAGCCACATGGAGGGAAACGGTGGCCAGCGGGTGAGTAAGCCACCGTCGGCCACCTGGATCCGGACGTAAGTGGGACTGACGTGACGGCGGCGCAGGACGGTCAGTTCCGTCTCCGTTGAGCCCAGGGCTCGAATCACCAAATGCTCCCATTCGGGCATTCGTGGACTCCTTTAGTTCGTGTTCGACGGATCACACAAGCAATGTTAGGTTAGCCTAACCTACTCGATATTAGAGCATAGTCGTATGCCCTAATTCATGTTTTTGACCCCTACGGGAAGACGCACTTTCATGAGCTCACCGTTGCTGAATGGCTCAACCGTCCCTCACCTCATGCGGGCCGTCACCACGGCCACCGCCGCCGGCGCCGCCCGGTTGGCCGCAGCCGACATCCCCCACAGTCCGGCCGACCATGACCAGCTGCGCAGCATGTTCGACCGGGTTGACCTCAACGAACACCTGCGCGATTTGGATTCCGCCATCGACGAGATCGACCGGTTGTGGTTGCAGCACGCCGTGTGGTTCCACCACCCCCAAACCATCGCCCACCTGAACTGTCCCGTGGCCCTTCCGACCGTCGCTGCCGACGCACTGGCCGCGACCGTCAACACCTCGATGGATACGTGGGACCAGTCCAAGGGAGCAACGTTGATCGAACGAAAAATTCTGGCGTGGACCGCAGAGCAGATCGGATTCCCCCGCGAGGCGGACGGAATGTTCACCCCCGGCGGCACCACGTCCAATTTGCAGGCGCTCATGCTGGCCCGGGACGAATCGCTGGAGGCGAGCGGGCGGATTCCCGGAGCGGCTCCCCGCCCCGTCCGCGCGGCCCGGCTGCGGATCCTGGCGAGCGCCGAGAGTCATTTCTCGGTGGTCACGGCCGCGCGCATCCTGGGTCTCGACGACGACGCCGTGGTCACCGTTCCCGTCGACGCGGACGGCCGCATGTGCGTTGCCGCGCTGAACGAGTTGGTCAACGGTCTCGAACAGCAAGGTCTCACTGCGCTGGCCGTGGTCGCCACGGCCGGTACCACGGACCGCGGTGTGGTGGATCCGCTCGATGAGATTGCCGCGCTGTGCCGCACCCACAAGGTGTGGTTGCACGTGGACGGGGCCTACGGCGGAGGGTTGCTCGCCAGTACCCGTCATCGCGGAAAGCTCGCGGGCATCCAGCACGCGGATTCGGTGACCATCGACTTCCACAAGACGTGGTTCCAACCGGTGAGCTGCTCGGTGGTGATGGTTCGGGAGGGCCGTACGCTGCGGCACTGCACCCACCACGCGGCATATCTCAACCCCGCGGACACCCCCGAGCCCAATCAGGTGGACCGTTCGCTGCAGACCACGCGCCGCTTCGACGCGCTCAAGATCTGGCTCACCCTGCGCACTCTGGGTGCCGAGGTGATCGGGGACATGCTCGATCAGGTCATCGAGTTGGCCCAGCAGGTCGCGGACACCTTGGAACAAGACCCGCGCTTCGAACTCGTGTGCCGTCCTTCATTGAGCACCGTGTTGTTCCGCTGGCTCCCATCGGACGGCACCCCGCCGGACGACCTGGTCCGCGCGATCAGGCGCCGGGTGTGGGAATCGGGCCACGCCACGATTGCCGAAACCGTGATCGAGGGCCGCCCGTGCCTGAAGATCACGCTGCTCAATCCTGAGGCAACCCATGCGGACGTCATGAGCGTCATGACACTCATCCACCGCGCCGGCCAATCCCTGCTCGCACCCTCCGCCACCTACCGGGAGGCCGCGGTATGACTTCGCAGCATTGTTCTCCCGCCACACCGACTGCGACGACTCACGGAGCGGAAGACGAACCGCTCGATATGCTGTGCGTTGGTATCGGGCCGTTCGGCCTGGGTCTCGCGTGTCTCGCGGACCCACTCGACAACCTGTCGGTCGCGTTCCTGGACCGGGCACCAGAATTCAACTGGCACCCCGGTCTGCTCTTCGACCGAGCGACCCTGCAGGTTCCGTTCCTTGCCGACCTGGTCACCATGGCGGACCCCACTTCGCGGTTCTCGTTCTTGGCCTGGCTCAAGGAGACGGGCAAGCTCTACCCGTTCTACGTGCGCGAATCCTTCTACCCATTGCGCCGCGAGTACAACGACTACTGCCGCTGGGCCGCCCATAACGTGCGCGGACTGCACTGGGGCCAGAACGTCGTGGCCGTCACCCGATCTGCCACCGGGGACCCGTGGCGAGTGACTTCTGATGGGCCGGACGGGCCCACCACGTGGTGGACCCGTCACCTGGTGATCGGCACCGGAACCAGTGCCACGGTGCCTCCTCAGCTCGACGGCGTCGGCCGGGCTGCCGTGCACGCCGGCGAGTACCTGACCCATCGCGAGCGCCTGGCCGCCGAGAACCACGTGACCGTCGTGGGTTCCGGTCAGTCGGCGGCGGAGGTCGTGCTGGACCTTCTCAACACCGAGGACGGACCCGCGGTCGACTGGATCACTCGGTCTCCGCGTTTCTTCCCCATGGAGTACTCCAAGCTGAGCTTGGAACTCACCTCGCCCGAGTACCTGGATCATTTCCGCGCCCTGCCGGAGCAGACGCGCGATCGTGTCAATGCCTGCCAACCACAACTGCACCGGGGCATTTCCGACGAGACCATCAGTGAGTTGCACGAGGCGTTGTACGTGCGCCGTAACTCCGGTTCGCACGCTCCGGTTCGGTTGCTCGCCGCCACGGAACTGACCCGGTCACAATCCCACGATGGCAGAGTGCTGCTGTCCTGGCGGAACACCGAGAACGGCCACGAGCGGGAGACGATCACGGACGCCGTGGTGGCCGGCACCGGGTACGCCCCGTCCTCACTGCCGTGGCTGGAAGAGGCGCGGGACCAGCTGTTCCTGGATTCTGCAGGTCGCATTTCGCCGGACCGCTACCACCGCGCCAGCGCGGACGGCACCGTGCACGTGCTCAACCACGGTGAACACACTCACGCTCTCACCGCTCCCGACCTAGGAATGGGACCGCTGCGCAACGCCCACATCCTCAATCGCATCGTTGGCTCGAACCAGTACAGAACCGAGGAGCGCACCACCTTCCAGAGCTTCGGGAGGCTCCCCCAAGCGCGACCAGTGCCGTGTCTGGACGGGGCGCCCGGTGCCGTCGGTAATGGTGACGATATTCGGTTCACGACCGAGTGCCAGTGGCGGCGCTTCGAGTTCCGGCATGTGGCCGTCGACCGTGACCTTCCGGTGCTGCATGACTGGTTGAGCCAGCCGCGCGCGGCCGCGTGGCACCTGGTGGACGCATCGCAGCAAGCAGTGGCCACCGAGTATCGCCGCATGGCCGAAGCCCCCTCGGAAACAGCGTGGTTGGTCCACGAAAATGGTCACCCGTTGGCGCTCGTAGAAACCTACGACCCGGCATGCAGTCCGTTGACTGAGGTGTTCCCCGTGCGCGACGGAGACGCCGGACTGCACCTGTTCCTGGCACCCACCTCCGAACCGGTGAGTGGCACGACCGGCGCGGTCATGGCCGCCGCCCTGGACCTGCTGTGGGCGGACCCGGTGGTTCAGCGAGTGCTCGTGGAACCCGATGTACACAATCACGCGGTGCGAGCGGTCAACCGCAAAGCGGGATTCCGGGAGCTGGAGCACGTGGTCCTCCCGGACAAGACAGCGTGTCTGTCCGTGCTGGAACGGCCGCTTGCGTCCCAAAACTCTTGGCGCGACGTCGGCGGAGCGAACACCACGCGATGGGAACCCGCCGAGCAGCGGCCCGCCGTCCTGGACTCATCGATCTGAACCCGTCGTACTGACCTCGACACACCAAGGATTCTCATGACTTTCGATCACACAACCGACAGCATTACGTCACCTGTCGATCCGTGGGTCACGCCCACGGCCCCGCCGGAACTCACCGCTGCGGCAACGGACGCTCTGCACCGAGCCGTGCTGGCCAAATTGTTCTCCGAATTCACCCACGAACGCATGCTCAGCCCCCAACCTGATGGCGACGGCTGGTCCGTCAGCGATGACAGTGGGCGCATCCGGTGGTGGTTCCGGGCAACTCGACATCCCCTGAACCACTGGGAGGTTGAACCGGAATCGATTCGGCGGCTGCCCGCCGGTGAGAACCGGGACCCGCAGCAGGCCATCCTGGACCTGCGCAGCACGCTGGGTATCGCGGACGCCGTTCTTCCGCTGTACCTGGAGGATCTCTCGGCCACCATGCTCACGATGGCCCGCCGACGGGCCGGCCGGGCGCCGTCGTCGTGGGAACTGGCTCATAGCCCGCTGGCCGAGGTGGAGCGGTACCTGGACCGGGGACACCCAGGTTTCGTCGCCAGTTCCGGGCGCGTGGGCATGGGCGCGAACGAACAGGAGGCGTGGTCCCCAGAGGCTGCAAACCCCACGCGGCTCGTGTGGCTCGCGGCTCGTAAATCCTTGTGCACCGTGTCCCTGTCGAGCGAACTGACCGAGCGCGAACACCTCGATCTGCACCTGCTGCCGACCGAACAGGAACAGGTCGACCGCGCGGTGCGCGCCGCGGGTGAAAATCCCCGTGAGTACACGCCGATCCCCGTGCACCCGTGGCAGTGGGAACATCGCATCCTGCCGGGAATGCTTCCCGACGTACTGCGGCACGACCTGATCCTGGCCGGTCCGAGCGCGCACGGCTGGCGGGCCCAGCAATCGTTGCGCACGTTCCTGGACGTGGACGACCCCTCTCGGGACTACGCCAAGACCGCGCTGGGCGTGCACAGCATGGGGTTTTTGCGCGGGCTCTCCCCTGCGTACATGCGCACCATGCCCGCGATCAGCGACTGGCTGCACCAGACCGTGACCTCGGACCCGTTTCTGATGGAATCCGGGATCCGGGTGCTGCGAGAACGATCGTCGGTCGGGTGGACCGGGGATGCGCATCACCGATCGGGAGTCTCTTCCGATCACACGAAACAGCTCGCGGCGCTGTGGCGGGAATCGACGATTTCGCTGCTGCGCATCGACGAACACGCGGCCAGCCTGGCCGGGGTGCTGCACACCGATCCGTTCGGTGGCACGTTGATCGGGGCCTGGATCGAGCGTTCGGGGGCCACCGCTCACGACTGGGTTCGAGCCCTCCTGAACGTGTACCTCGTGCCGGTCTCGCACCTGCTGCTGGCCCACGACATAGCGCTCATGCCACACGGCGAGAACGTGATTCTGCGGCTACGCAACGGATTCCCGATCGGAGTGTTCTGGAAGGACCTGGGCGAGGAACTCGCCGTGCTCAGTGACCGCCCGGTGCCCGAGGAGCTTGAGCGGATTCGCACGGTGGTTCCGCCCGAGACGCGCGAGTTGTCCATTCATACGGACGTCGTCGACGGCGTGTTGCGTCACCTGGCCGTGCTCCTGGATGGCCACGGGCTGCTGCCAGAACCCGAGTTCTGGTCACTGGCCGCAGAGGTCCTGGATGAGCACCGCGATCGTTTTCCCGGCCACTGGCGTGAGCTGGACTTGTTCCGAGACCGCTTTGTGCATTCGTGCCTCAACCGGTTGCAGCTTCGCAATCCGCAGCACATGGTGGACCTCACGGATCCGGCCGGGTCATTGGCCCTCGCGGGTCGTTTGGAGAACCCCTTGGCGCGCTACCGGACGGCCCGAGTGGGTGGCACCCCATGACACCAGAACTGTCAGGAGCCGGGTGGCGGGTGTTCCGCGACCCGGCCGGTGTGCCCCACGTCCAAGGTTCGGACCTCAAGAGCTTGGCCACGGGCCACGGGGCGATCACAGCGGTGGATCGGCCGTGGCAGCTGGAGGTACTGCGGCGTCGGGCGGAAGGGCGATCGGCGGAACTGTTGGGCCCCGATCAGGTGGACGCCGATCACCTGTCCCTGGCCATGGAGATCGAGCTCACGGCACTGCGGTGGTGGAAGGCCGCTGGCACGGAGGACCAGCAATTTCTCGCGGCCTACGCGGACGGGGTCAACGGCTCGATCGGGTCCGCATGGGCCGAGTGCCCGGAAGCGCTGGAGCTCGGGTTGGCCGATCTGGAACCGCGACCGTGGCAGCCGTGGACGCCTCTGGCCGTGCACCTTGATGCGCATCTGCTGTCCGGTTCACTGCCGGAGCAGGTATGGCGGCACCGGGTACGAACCACGCTGGGTGACGAGTGGGGGCCCGTGCTCGATGCGGAAACTCCACGCGGTTCCGGTTCCAATGCGTGGCTCGTGCCCGCGGACCTCTCGGTGTCAGGAGCGCCGTTGATCGCCGCGGATCCCCACCGCGTGGTCGAGGAATCCGGACCGTACCAGCCCGTGTGTTTCTCGGCTCCCGGTCTGCGGGTCCGCGGCCTGGCGCTCGTGGGACTGCCCGGCGTGCCGCATTTCGGACGCACCGAGTCCGCCGCCTGGGCGATCACCGCGGCCATGACCACCACCGAAACCCTGTGTGAGGTGACGGTGCAACGCCGTACCGACGGGCTCGTCGCGGTGGATACCGGCGAGTCTTTGGATGAGCGCGCCGTCGATCTGAGGTCAGCGCATTGCGGCACCCAGACGCGCTGGGTGCGCCGGTGCTCGGGCGGGTTTGTGCTCCCCGGGGACGCCGGCGCCGAGCAACGGCTTCTCGCGCTTGCCGAGGGCGAGTGCGCCCGGGTTCTCGTAGTTCGCCCGGCTGTACCGTGCGCGCCCGAACGAGCCGTTTCTGCATGTCGGGAACTATTGGGCGCGATATCCGTGGCGGACGTTGCGGCCGCGTGGCAGGGCTGGGTGGTCCCCGTCAACGATGTGATCGCCGCCGACCGCACCGGCGCGTGCCTACACACGGTCGCGGGCAGCTACCTGCCTGCGCCGTGCAACGACGACGCCGCCGCGCCTGTGGGTGCCTTTGGTTCCGTTGGATCCCGGGAGCCGTCCGGGGCCACTCATGCACGTGGCTCTCGTGGCGAGCATCTCGACCACGTCATGGTCAGGGCCAATCAGCGGCCGGCCGATGAGCATGAGTCCGCGGCGAGGCTCGGCTGCGCTCCCCCGCACCGAGCGCGACGGGCAACCCAGCTGCTCGAGCAAGCCATTGCGGAGCGTGGCGTCGTGAGCCATGAGGATCTGCTGGCCGCGCAAGTGGACACCCACCTGGGCACTTGGCCGGGGCTGTTGGCGCAGCTTTTGGGAGACCGCGGACCTGTCGCGAAGACTCTCCGCGACTGGTTATTGGCCTGGGACGGCGACATGTCCGCCGATTCCGAAGTCGCGGCGCTGTTCGCTCGGTGGCGTGATACCTTCGCCCGGGAACTGGCCGCCTCGGAGGTCCTCACACCGCTGCTTGCCTCCAGCCGACTACCCGCCCTGTGGCAACCGTTCCTCGACCCGGTGGCTCGGGTGGGACTGGCGCTGGAGAGCATCGTGGTGCGCGGTCAACGGGTTGGCTTTGATCCGCGAGTCGCGGCCGTCAGGGCCTTGGACAGTGTGGCGGCCGAACACCCCGAAGCAATGGACACCGCCGGTAGTCGCTCGGTTGAGAACCAGCCGAGTTGGGGTCTTTTGCACGCCTTCGCACCCCACCGCGCCCACCCGGACCTTCCACCCTTCACTGCTGTTCCGGTCGGTGGAGACACCGATTGTCTACTGTCCGCGGGAACCATCCCCGGCTGGGGTCCGGCGTGTGCCCGTGTCCCGGCGGCCAGGGTGTTGTGGGATCTGGCCGACCCGGCGGCGTCGTGGTGGATCACACCGGACCCCGTGGATCGTGGCTCACTCGGGTCCGCGCCGGTACTTCGCTGGGCCGCGGGCGAAATGGACCACGCCCTTCCCTGGGTTCCCGCCGGCGGACTCGAGCCGACCGATGCGCCCCTGCACCTCGGAAGGCTGTCGGACGGTCTCGCGGCGGTGGGGCGGCCCTTCGTGCCCGTGGTCGGTTCCGCCCAGGATGTGAACGATGTGGTGAGCGGTCACCTCTCGCTGCGCCCGGTGGATGCCGCCCGGGACTGCGAATTGATCTACGCATGGGTCCAGGAGGAACGTGCCCGGTTCTGGGGCATGAACGATCTCACGTTCGAGCAGGTCCGCGACCTCTACGCGTTCCTTTCCACCACGACCACGCACCACGCGTGGCTCATCGAACTCAACCAACGACCGCTCGGACTGTTCCAGACGTACGAACCGCACGCTGACATCACCGGTGCGTTCTACACGGTGGAGCCGGGAGATCTGGGAATTCACGTGCTCCTGGCGCCGGTCCGGAACCGGGTCCCCGGAATGACCGACGCGACCAGCGCACTGATCCAATGCGAAATCATCAAGCAGGGCCGCACGCGCCGGATCGTGGCGGAACCCGATGCGTCCAACGACCTCGCGCTCGCGCGACTGCAGGCCACCGGATTCACCCTCGGCCCGGTCATCGCCCTTCCCCACAAGACCGGGCGGCTCGCGTTCTTCACGCTGCCCTAGAACACCCGCAAGAACGACGACGCCGCCCCGGCACCTTTCGTGCGAAAGGTGCCGGGGCGGCGTCGTCGAACTGTTGCTCGCCCTCAGTCGCGGGTGAGGCGACGGTGGGTGAGGCGACGGGGACGTGCGGCCTCCGGGCCGAGACGCTCCATCTTGTTCTCCTCGTAGGATTCGAAGTTGCCCTCGAACCAGTACCAGTTGTCCGGGTTCTCCTCGGTGCCTTCCCAGGCGAGGATGTGGGTGGCCACGCGGTCCAGGAACCAACGATCGTGAGAGACCACCACGGCGCAGCCGGGGAATTCCAGCAACGCGTTTTCCAGCGATCCGAGGGTTTCCACGTCCAGGTCGTTGGTGGGCTCATCCAGCAGCAACAGGTTGCCACCCTGCTTGAGGGTCAGCGCCAGGTTGAGGCGGTTACGCTCACCACCGGAGAGCACACCGGCCTTCTTCTGCTGATCCGGGCCCTTGAAGCCGAACGCGGAGACGTACGCGCGGGACGGCATTTCGACCTTGCCCACGTTGATGTAGTCCAGGCCGTCCGAGACGACCTCCCACAGGGTCTTCTCCGGGTCGAGATTCTCGCGGTTCTGGTCAACGTAGGAGATCTGGACCGAGTCGCCCACCTTGAGATCGCCGTCGTCGAGCGGTTCCAGGCCCACGATGGTCTTGAACAGCGTGGACTTACCGACACCGTTGGGTCCGATCACACCCACGATGCCGTTACGGGGCAGCGAGAACGAGAGATCCTTGATCAGCGAGCGATCGCCGAAGCCCTTCTCCAGGTCCTCGGCCTCGATCACCAGGTTGCCCAGGCGGGGCCCCGGCGGGATCTGGATTTCCTCGAAGTCCAACTTGCGGGTCTTCTCGGCTTCCGAGGCCATTTCCTCGTAGCGCGCCAGACGCGCCTTGGACTTGGCCTGACGACCCTTGGCGTTGGAGCGCACCCAGTCGAGTTCTTCCTTGAGGCGCTTGGCCTGCTTGGCGTCCTTCTTGCCCTGGACTTCCATGCGCTTGGCCTTGGTGTCCAGGTAGGTGGAGTAGTTGCCCTCGTAGGGGTACAGGCGACCGCGGTCGACCTCACAGATCCACTCGGCCACGTGATCCAGGAAGTACCGGTCGTGGGTCACGGCCAGAACGGCGCCGTGGTACGCGGCCAGGTGCTGCTCGAGCCACAACACGGACTCGGCGTCCAAGTGGTTGGTGGGCTCATCGAGGAGCAGCAGGTCGGGCTTCTGCAGCAGCAGCTTGCACAGCGCGACACGACGACGCTCACCACCGGAAAGGACCTTCACGTCCGTTTCGGGCGGCGGGCAGCGCAGCGCATCCATGGCCTGCTCGAGCTGGGAGTCGAGGTCCCACGCGTTCGCGGCGTCGATCTCTTCCTGGAGCTTGCCCATTTCTTCCATGAGCGCGTCGAAGTCAGCGTCGGGCTCGGCCATTTCGGCGGAGATCTCGTTGAAGCGATCGAGCTTGCCCTTGATCTCGCCAACGCCTTCCTCGACGTTGCCCAGAACGGTCTTCTCTTCGTTCAGCGGCGGCTCCTGCAGCAGGATGCCCACGGAGTAACCGGGGGTCAGCCGCGCCTCGCCGTTGGAGGGCTGGTCGATGCCAGCCATGATCTTCAGGATGGTCGATTTACCAGCACCGTTGGGACCCACAACGCCGATCTTGGCGCCGGGGTAGAACGACATGGTGACATCGTCCAGAATGACTTTGTCGCCCACTTTCTTGCGGGCTTTGGACATGGTGTAAATGAATTCCGCCATACCCTCCAGGCTACCGCGCCCGCGCGCCTCTTCCAGCCACGTTCAGCTCCCAGCGCGCAGCTCCCCCGACGACGCCGCTCCGTTGCGTTACCGGGGTCACACGTGGGCCCCGGTAACGCGCGGCGGGTGTCTTGGGTGGTTCGTTTTCAGTCGCTCCCCACTCCGACCGGGGTGCGCTCCTCGGAATCCTCCTCCACGGAGTCCTCATCGGCGTCCAGGCCCTGGGTCAGATCACTCAAGGGTGTGAAGGTGTCGTCGGGATCGGATTGGATGATTTCTCCGTGACCGTGCGCGTCCAGTCGCTCGTTGTCCTCGAGTCCCGCGATCTTGGCGCCGATTTCATCCTGGGTGGCTTCATCTGCTCCGCCGGCTGCATTATGCGGACGTTGGCCCTGACCACCAGTGCGGGAGAAGTTGGCCGTGCCGAAGTTGAGGTCATGGCCGATGGCCGTGGCGTCGACCTGCACGGTGGTGCGCGGGCCGTTGTCCGACATCCACTCCTGAATCTGGAGCTTTCCGGTCACGATGACCGGTTGCCCGCAGCGCACGCTGTTCATCACGTGCATGGCCAATCCGCGGAAGCACCGTACGGAATACCAGTTGGTGCTGATATCCACCCACGTGTTCTTCTCCGCGTCGAAACGGCGTGTGGTGGTGGCCAAGCGGAAGCGCGCGGCAACGGTGCCGTCGTCGAACAGATGGGACTCGGGGTCTTTGCCGACGAATCCTCGGAGGGTGATGTGCTCAGGCATGGGATGCTCCTTCGGGTGAGCCATCCCCGCGGCTCGTGGAACGGCGAGGACGGAACCGGTGCCCCAGAAATGAGGGGTGTCTCCACCGTGCCTCTCGTGATGCGCTGCCGATCCAGCAGATCCCCCAAATGTGGATGAACGGGGTGATGGAGCTCTTGGGCGCCAGCTGTGCAGTGCAAGCGCCGTGGCTGATGTCCCCAGGCCAGGACATAACCGCCCAACGACATGGTCCGAGCCGGTCTCTGACGTGAGCCAGCGGCCCAAGCGTTGCTACACTGTATTGGCGCTTCACGCGCTCCGCCTCGGTAGCTCAGTGGATAGAGCAGGAGCCTTCTAATCTCTTGGTCGGGGGTTCGATTCCCTCTCGGGGCACCAAAAACCTGCCGATACATCTGAGGGGCCGTTGGAACCCTTTTTCCCAGTGGGAAGGGTTCCAACGGCCCCCCAGATGTGGTTGGCGGTCCTGGTAACGCCTAGCGTGCGTCCGGACCCCAAGCCCAATATCTCGCGCCTTGTGCTCAGTGCCCAGTGCGTTTCGGTCTGTGTCCTTTGACTTGAGTCTTGTGTCTTGTGTCTTCTGTCTTGTGCCAGCCACCTGGGTCCACGTACCCCGGGTGTCGCCCACCCTGCGATTCCGCTGCCCGAGCCGCGTGTCTGCATTCTGATTGACGTCGGGACCACGATGACTGATCCCCCGCATTCTGATCGACGTCGGGACCACGATGACTGATCCCCCGCATTCTGATCGACCGTGGAGCCAAGAATCGAAAGAGTTGAGGCTTTATTGTCGATCAGTTTGCACCGATGTCTTCGGCCCGGGTCCTACCGTCGACCGAAATGCACCGGCTGCCCGGGCCAGGGTCTCACCGTCGACTCGTGTCGGCACCTCCGGCCGCCAAGCGCCGAAAAATCCTGCAGATACGTCTGAGGGGCCGGTGGAACCCTTTTTCCCAGTGGGAAGGGTTCCACCGGCCCCTCAGGTGTTGCAGATGGTTCTATCAGCCCCCGGCGTGCGCGCGCTACGTTGCCACAGACCTCATCGCCTCTTGCCTCTTGCCTCTTGCCTCTTGCCTCTTGCCTCTTGCCTCTTGCCTCTTGCCTCTGCGAGTGTCCACGCCTATTGCCAATGCGACTGCCCATGCCAATCCCAACGTCAATGGCAATCGCAATCGCAATGCCAAGAGAGCACACGCCTAGTGCCCGTAGAACACCCGCTCGAACACGGTGCGGGACTGCCGGGTGATCCGTAGGTAATCCTCTTCCAGCTGTGATGCCGAACCGGGTTCGTACCCGATCCACCGGGCCACGGCTTCCAGGTCCACACGACGCGACGGCACGGAGTCCGAGGAACGGCCCGAGCGCAATACGTTGCCGTTTCTGATGGCCGTCGCCAGTGTCCACGCGCTCTTGAGCACCTGGGCGTCCTGGGGTGCCAAGAGATCGGCCTCGACCGCAGCTTCCAGCGCAGCCAGGGTCGATGTGGTGCGCAGGCCCTCGACCTTGTGACCGTGCTGCAACTGCAGCAGTTGAACCAGCCACTCGACATCCGAGAGCCCGCCACGACCGAGCTTCAGCTGGCGATTGGGGTCTGCACCGCGCGGCATGCGTTCACTCTCCACGCGGGCCTTCATGCGGCGCACGTCGATGAGCTGACGGTCGGTGAAATCCGCCGGATACCGGAAACGGTCGAACACTCGAACGAGCGCCGTGGCGACGTCCTCGTTGCCCGCCATGTATCGAGCCCGCGTGAGGGCCTGGAACTCCCAGGTCTGACCCCACCGGTCGTAGTACTGGGCGAAGGACTCCACCGAGCGAGCCATGGGACCCTGCTTGCCCTCGGGCCGCAGATCGTTGTCGATCTCCAACGTGCGCTCGGCAATGATGGGCGGCTTGCACGGCATCTTGAGCAGCTGCACCATGCGCGCGAAAATCTTCTCGGCCTGGGAACGTGCATCGCTGGATTCGGCTCCGTCGCGCGGCTCGAAGGCGTACATCACGTCCGCATCCGACCCGTATCCGATCTCCCGGCCACCTTGACGACCCATGGCCACGACCATCAGATCGGCCAGGTTCTCCTTGTCATCGCCCTCGCAGAGCTCTCGCTGCGCAATGTACAGAGCCCCCATCACGGTGGCCTGATCCACGTTGGACAGCCCGGTCACGACCGATTCGACCGAAGCCAAACCGCTGGTGTCCGCGAGCGCAATGCGCAACTGTTCGCGGCGTCGAATTTGCCGGATGGCGCGAATGGCCTCCTCGGGCTCGGGGTGCCGTTGCAACTGGGTGCGCATTTCCTTGGCGAGTTCATCCAGGGCGCGCGGTCGCAACTGCGGATCATCACCCAGCCAGGCAATTGCCTGCGGCGAGGTTTCCAGCAGGTCCGAGACGTACCGGGAGCTGGACAGGATCTGGCACAGTCGCTCGGCTGCGGCGTTCGAGTCGCGCAGCAGGCGCAGGAACCATGGGGTGTTGCCCATGGCCTCGGAGATTTTCCGGAAGTTGAGCAGACCGGCGTCCGGGTCCACACCCTGCGCGATCCAGTCCAACAACACCGGCAGCAGAGTTCGTAGGATCTCCGCACGTCGGCTGACCCCACGGGACAGCGCCTCGATGTGACGCATGGCCGCCTTGGTGTCCTGATAACCCAGGGCCGCCAAGCGGTCCAGCGCGGATTCGGTGGTGAGCGTCGTATCCGTGGGTGCGTTGGCCAGCGCAGCCAGCATGGGGCGGTAGAAAATCCGCTCGTGCATGGTGCGCACGGTGCGTTTGACCTTGGTCCAGTCCTCCGTGAGTACCTTGCCCGTCGGGTGACGGTTCTCCCCCGCGCCATCCACGGAGCGCGCGACCACGGACAGTTCCCGTTCGTCCCGCGGCATGAGGTGGGTACGGCGCATCCGGAACAGTTGGATGCGATGCTCGAGCAGGCGCAGCCACCGGTAGCTGCGGTGGAATTCCTCACCGTCGCTGCGGGAAATGTACCCACCGGCGGAGAGCGCCACGAGCGAATCGGTGGTGGCCTTGGTGCGCACGGTTTCATCGCTGCGACCGTGCACGAGCTGCAGCAACTGCACGGTGAATTCGACATCGCGCAAACCACCCGGGCCAAGCTTGATCTGGCGGTCCCGGTCTGCTTCGGGAATATTGTCGGTGACTCGTCGTCGCATGGCTTGGACGGATTCCACGAATCCCTCGCGCTCGGCAGAGGACCACACGAACGGTGCAATGGCGTCCTCGTAGCGCTCCCCCAGCTCGCTGTCGCCGGCAATGGCTCGGGCCTTGAGTAATGCTTGGAACTCCCACGACTTGGCCCAGCGCTTGTAGTAGCGCACGTGCGAATCCAGCGTGCGGACGAGTGGCCCGTCCTTGCCCTCGGGCCGGAGGTTGGCGTCCACTTCCCACAGCGCCGGCTCCGGACCGGACGTCATGATTGCGCGTGCCATGCCGGAGGCCAGACTCGTGGCAATCTCCGTAGCCAGCTGTTCGTCCGGCGCCTCGCCCTGGTCAGCGGCCTTGACGTCGACGACGTACACCACGTCCACGTCGGAAATATAGTTCAGCTCGCGGGCACCACACTTGCCCATTCCGATCACGGCCAAGCGCACCTGATCAACCAGGGATTGATCCCATTGTTCATTGGCCTCCGCGCGGGCCACGGCCAAACCCGCCTCTATGGCGGCTCCGGCCAGATCTGCGAGCTGTCGGCCCACGGACGGCATGTAGTCCACGGGATCCAGCGCGCCGACGTCGCGAATGGCCACCTTGGTGATGCCCCGCCGGTACGCGACCCGCAGCGCCTTGTAGGCTTCTGCGCCGGTTTCGGTGGCGGTGGGAATTTCGGACTCGGGATCCGCGCCGACCGATTCCAGTAGGGCGTCCCGGAAGACGTCCGCGTTGTCATGACCGGGTTTGTCCTGGGGTTCGATATCCAGCAGATCCAGGTTGTGCGGGGCCCGCAGCAAGAATTCACCGAGGGCTTCGGAGGCACCCAATAAGCGGAACATGGTTTCGGACTTCCGCGGATCACCGTTGACCCGTTTCGCGATCTCCGGATGCTGTTCGATCAAACGCACGATCAACTGCAACGCCGCATCCGGTGACGCGGCATGGGCCAGCCCGTCGAGCAGCAGCTCCAGATCGACGTCGTCGAGTTCACGGAAGCCCAGCCAGCGCCTGGCGTTGGTGACGTCCGCGAACCCGATGGAGATCAGCCGCTTGGCCGAGATCGTCTCCGCGCGTTCCTTGGCAGTTCCTTCCGTTGCCCCCATGGCCCCCACGCCTACAGGATTCCCAGGTTGGTACGCAGCTCGTAGGGGCTGACCTCCACCCGGTAGTTGTCCCAATCGCGGCGCTTGTTCCGCAGGAAGTAGTCGAAGACCTGCTCGCCCAGCAGCTCCGCCATGAATTCCGATTCCTCGGTCTGGCGGATGGCTTCGTGCAGGCTCGTGGGCAACGGCTGGTGGCCCACTGCACGGCGTTCGGCACTGCTCATGGCGAAGACGTCGTCCATTTCAACCGGCGGCAGCTCGTACTCGTTCTCGATGCCTTTGAGACCGGCACCCAGTAGCGCGGCGTAAGACAGGTACGGGTTGGTCGCGGAGTCGATGCCGCGGTACTCGATGCGGGAGGACTGCACCTTGTCCGGCTTGTACAGCGGTACGCGCACCAGGGCCGAGCGGTTGTTGTGTCCCCAGGACATGTAGGACGGTGCTTCGTCACCGGCCCAGAGTCGCTTGTAGGAGTTCACGAACTGATTGGTCACGGAGGTGAACTCGGGTGCGTGGCGCAACAAGCCGGCGATGAAGTGCCGGCCGGTCTTGGACAGTCGGAACTCCGCGCCGGCCTCGTAGAACGCGTTGGTGTCACCCTCGAAGAGGGAGAAGTGGGTGTGCATGCCCGAACCGGGCTGGCGGGAGAACGGTTTAGGCATGAAGGTCGCGTAGATGCCCTGGGACAACGCCACTTCTTTGACGATCGTGCGGAACGTCATGATGTTGTCCGCGGTCTGCAGCGCATCCGCGTAGCGCAGGTCGATTTCGTTCTGGCCGGGCCCGGCCTCGTGGTGGGAGAACTCCACGGAGATCCCCACGGACTCGAGCATATTCACCGCGGTGCGGCGGAAATCCTGTACAACGCCGCCGGGGACGTGATCGAAATAGCCTTCGTAGTCCACGGGGGTGGGTTCACCGGTCTTGGGATCCAGCTCCGAGGATCGCAGCAGGTAGAACTCGATCTCCGGGGCGGTGTAACACGTGAAGCCCATGTCCGCGGCCTTGTTCAGGACTCGCCGGAGCACGCCACGCGGATCGGAGGCGGAGGGCTCACCGTCAGGGGTCTTGAGGTCGCAGAACATACGGGAGGTGGGTTCATCGTCCCCGCGCCACGGCAGCAACTGGAACGTGGAGGGGTCCGGCTGCAGCAGCATGTCGGATTCGTAGACGCGTGAGAGTCCCTCGATCGACGAGCCGTCAAAGCCCAAGCCCTCATCGAACGCGGCTTCGACCTCGGCGGGAGCCAGCGCGACAGACTTCAACGTTCCCACGACATCCGTGAACCACAGACGCACGAATCGCACGTCACGATCCTCAATGGTTCGCAAAACGAATTCTTGCTGCCGATCCATGTGGAGCCACCTCGGGTATCTCGACCGTGTTGCGGATGTGGTCGCGGCACCGTGACGTCCCCGTCACAGGTGAGCCGCTACCCCAACTCTAACGGCAGGTACCCACACGCAGACGCGACGCACGAGCTCCCGGGGCGTGCGGCGTCGTCGGCGGTACCCTGGAGCAATGACCGCTACGCCCCAGTCAGACCAGGCCTCGACGACCCCCTCGCTGAGTGAGGTGACCCGCGTGCGCACGGTGCATTTGCAGCGTGCCAAGGCGCAGGGTGAGAAATTCGCGATGCTCACCAGCTACGACTCCCTGACGGCAGCCATTTTCGACGGCGCCGGCGTGGACGTCCTGCTCGTGGGAGACTCCGCAGGTAACAACGTGCTGGGTTACGAAACCACCATCCCGGTCACCGTCGACCAGATGATCCCCTTGGCCGCCGCCGTGGCTCGCGCAACTCAGCGCGCTCTTGTGGTCGTGGATCTGCCCTTCGGTTCCTACGAGGAATCCCCCGAACAAGCGGTTCGCACCTCGGTGCGCATCATGAAAGAAACCGGCGCGCACGCCGTGAAACTTGAGGCCGGCGAGGAATTGGCCGATCACGTGGCCGCCGTGGTGCGGGCGGGCATTCCCGTGATGGGCCACGTGGGATTCACGCCCCAGTCCGAACACGCGCTGGGTGGCTACCGGGTCCAGGGCAAGGGCGACGCCGCCGCCAAGCTGATTGCCGATGCTCAAGCCGTGCAGGCGGCCGGGGCCTTCGCCGTGGTCCTTGAAATGGTCTCCGCGGACGCCGCGGAGGAGGTCGAGGACATCCTCTCGATTCCCACCGTGGGCATCGGTGCCGGCAACTCCACCACGGGTCAGGTGCTCGTGTGGCAAGACATGTTGGGGCTGAGGACCGGACGCATGCCGCGATTCGTCAAGCAGTACGCCCAGCTGTCCGAGACCATCGGTGACGCCGTGGGCAGCTACGTGGCCGAGGTGAAGTCCGGCACGTTCCCCGCCGAGGAGCACAGCTTCCGCGGCTGACCTCGATCCAGACAATGCAATGGCCCGGACGTTGACGTCCGGGCCATTGGCATGTGCGGAAGGTGGCGTCACTCGCCCTTGTAGGCGGCGTCCTCATCGTCCCAGCGCTTGGTGTTCTCCGCGGCAGTCTTCAGCGCACGCGAAGCTTCCTCACGAGTGGCATACGGCCCCATGAGCTGGCGATAGTCGTCCTTAGGCCCCTCCTCGACCTGCTTGGTGTACAGGTTGTACCAGTACTCAGCCATGACATTCCCTCACTCTCACGGCGCTGCGCGCCCTTCTACAGTTCAATCCACGGGACGTGAAACCCAGGACCTCTGCCCGGCTCTGCTCCGAGCGTCTAAGGATTAGGCTAGTGCCAAGACCCGCGCAGTGCCCGCATACCGCCCGGCAGCTGCCCTTCGTTTCAACCCGTTGGAGGCAACGACCCACCGTGACATCGCACAACCTGGCCCCAGCTCCCGGATCCACCGCTCCCGTCGGGGACCTCAAACCGGGGATCATCGGACCCTCACGGACGGTCCCCGCCTCGATCACCCGCCCCGAATATGTGGGCCGCATGGATGCCAATGAAGGCAATGACTCCAACATGTACACCCCGGAGGAGATCGAGCTGGTCCGCGAAGCCGGTCGCATTGCGGCCCGCGCCCTCGAACTGGCCGGTGCCGCGGCGCAGCCGGGAGTCACCACGGACGAGCTGGACCGCATCGCCCACGAGTACATGTGCGATCACGGTGCCTACCCCTCGTGCCTGGACTACCGCGGTTTCCGCAAGTCGATCTGCACCTCTCTCAATGAGGTCATCTGTCATGGAATCCCGGACTCCACCGTGCTCGAGGACGGGGACATCGTGAACCTGGATGTCACCGCGTACAAGAACGGGATGCACGGCGACACCAACGCCACCTTCCTGGTGGGCGACGTGGACGAGGACTCCCGGCTCCTGGTGGAACGCACCCGCGAAGCCACCAACCGCGCGATCAAGGCCGTCCGCCCGGGCCGCGAGATCAACGTGATCGGTCGGGTCATCGAGAAGTACGCCAAGCGCTTCAACTACGGCGTGGTCCGCGACTTCACCGGTCACGGCGTAGGGCGCGAGTTCCACTCCGGGCTGATCATCCCGCATTACGACGCCGCCCCCGGCTACAGCACCGAGATGAAGCCGGGCATGATCTTCACGATCGAGCCCATGCTGACCCTCGGATCGATCGCGTGGGACCAGTGGGACGACGATTGGACCATCACCACTTCCGACAAGCGTCGCACCGCCCAGTTCGAACACACCATGGTTGTGACCGAAGACGGCGTGGACGTGCTCACACTCCCGTAAACTGACCGCACACTCGGGGCGTGAGAATTGCCCCTGACCACCTGGTTTCACCGTGAACCGAGAGGACCGTTCATGAGCCCCACCAAGCCCACCGACGCCGTGTCATCACTGGGTATCGGAATCGACATCGGAGGTACCGGCACCAAGGGCGGGATCGTGGATCTCAGCACCGGTGAACTCGTGGGTGACCGTTACCGCATCCCCACGCCCAACCCGGCCACTCCCGAGGCCGTGGCCAACGTGGTCAAGCAGATCGTGGACGAGCTGCAGTCGCGTCCCGAGGCTCCGGCTTCTGATTCACACGTGGGTATCGTGTTCCCGGCCATCATCAAGGACGGCGTGGCGCTCTCGGCCGCCAACGTGGACAAGTCATGGATCAACACCAACGTGGATGCGCTCATGACCGAAACCCTGGGCCGTGAAGTGGAGGCTCTCAATGACGCCGACGGCGCCGGGTTGGCGGAGGCGTACTACGGCGCGGGCCGCGACAAGACCGGTTTGGTCATGGTCATCACCCTGGGCACCGGCATCGGATCCGCAATGATCCTCAACGGCCAGCTGGTTCCCAACGCCGAGCTAGGCCACCTGGAAATCGACGGCCACGACGCCGAGACCCAGGCATCGGCGGCGGCTCGCGAACGCGAGGATCTACCATGGAAGAAATGGGCCAAGAAGCGACTGCAGCGGTATTTCTCCCACGTGGAGTTCCTGTTCTCCCCGTCCCTGTTCATCATTGGCGGCGGTGTGTCCAAGAACTCCGAGAAGTTCGTGCCGTACCTGGACCTGAAGACCCCGGTAGAGATTGCCTCACTGCGCAATAACGCGGGAATCGTGGGTGCTGCCCTGTGGGCCCAGCAGTGCCGTGATGCACAGGCGGCCAAGGCAGTGATCGACCCCGAGAAGAAGTAGCACGAACCCCGAACGCAAAGAATCCCGTTGGTACCGCGGCTTCCCCTCCGCAGTCCCAACGGGATCTTCGTGTTCTAGTTTATGTAGCTCTGGCGATTCAATCAACACCACGGAGCAGTTCATCTGTGAGCGATCGCAGGAACCCGCCCACGAACGCGTCCACCTTGACCGTGGCCAGGTGATCGGAGCCCGTGACCCCGTGATTGACGATGACCACGGGAATCCCGTTGCTCACCGCCCGACGCACATACCGTTTGCCGGAATTGACTGTCAATGACGTGCCCGCGACAAGAAGTGCCTCGGCCCTGTCGACCACCAGTTTTGCGTAACGCACCCGCTCCGCCGGCGCGTTCTCGCCGAAGAACACCACGTCGGGTTTGAGGATCCCGCTGCACACCGGACAGTCCAGGATGTTGAAGTGCTCGGTGTGTTCAATGGTGGCGTCCGCGTCCGGCGCGTATTCGATGTCGTGGCGCGTGGCGACGTCGTCGTAGAACCCGGGATTCAACGCATCCAAGCGATCCGACAACACCGCACGGGGAATGGTGGAGCGGCAACGGGTGCAGATCACCCGTTGATGGGTGCCGTGCAGGTCCAGGACGTCGATACATCCGGCTTTTTGATGCAACCGGTCGATGTTCTGGGTGATGATTCCGCAGAGCGAGCCCCGGTGTTCCAATTCCGCCAGGGCCGCGTGCGCCTCGGAAGGTTTAGCCTGGGCGACGAAGTGCCATCCGAACTGGTTACGCGCCCAGTAATGACGACGCATCCGTTTCGAGCCCATAAATTGCTGGTAGGTCATGGGCGTTCGTGGTTTCGCCCCGGGGCCCCGATAGTCCGGGATACCGGAATCGGTGCTGACGCCCGCGCCCGTGAGGACCGCCAACCGCCGTCCCGACAACGCGGAAACCGCCGCTGGCAGTCCAGCGGCGGCATCGAGGGCATGAGGATCCGGAAACTGTGTCGCGTCCAGGGGCGCCCCGTAGCCGGCGCGAATCACCCGAACGGGCATCAGTGCTGCTCGAGTTGGGCCAGCGCCTGTTCGAGGCGCTCCAATTGCCGGGGTTCCGTGACCTCGGACTCGAAAGCGTCCACGATCACGCCCTGGGAATCAAGGACAAACGTCTGCCGCTTGGCGTAACCGCCGTCCTCGGACAGAACGCCGAAGCGCCGGCTGACATCACCGTGGGGCCAGAAATCCGACAGCAACTCGAAGTCATAGGATTCCTGGCGTGCGAAAGCGTCCAGGGTGAAAGAACTGTCGGTGGAGATCCCCAGCACCTTGGCGTTGCTCATCTCGAACACCTCGGGGTGGTCCTGCAGATAGCACAGCTCACTGGTGCACACGGGTGAGAACGCGAACGGGAAGAAGATCAACACCGCGGGGTTGCCGCGCAGCTGTGAGAGCGTCACCGCGGTGCCGCGCTGGTTGGGCAGGGTGAAATCCGGTGCGGAAGACCCGACGGAGATCATGGGAGCAGCTCCTGGCGTGGCTGGTGGGTGATCGCGCACATGGTCAGAAATTGCGCTTGGGTGCCAACCGGGTGACGGACCAGTCCGCGGAAACCCGCGCGGTGGTGGTCACGTGCAACCCCGCGGTGGGGGCAGCATCTTGCACGTCGGCCGGGGAAACGTGGCCTTCGCGGCCGGCCTTGGGGGTCAGCAGCCAGACCACACCGCCCTCGTCAAGGGTCGTCTGGACGTCCACGAGTTCGTCCACCAGGTCTCCGTCGCCGTTGCGCCACCACAGAATGACGGCGTCCACCACTTCCTGGGCCTCGTCATCGAACAGCTCAGAGCCGATGGTGGCTTCGATCTGGTCCCGCAACTGAGCGTCGACGTCGTCGTCGTAACCGAACTCCTGGACGTAGTCGCCGTCCTTAAAATTGAGCTGGTCCACCGCGGACTCGTCGGGGGCCTTTGCCTCGCTCACCGTATATACTCCTTCTCGATGTAGACGTGCAACCGCCCACAGTGCCGATGCACTGACGGATGTCGTGGCCGACGGGTGCCGGACCGAACATATAAACGGTGCGATACAAGACAACACCGGATTCGAGTCTCGTTCAAGCTCCACCGCATGGAAAGCGCGGATTCAAATTGTTGTGACGACTTCTATGTGACGCGCGGAACCAGAGCCTGCCGGTATGATCACTGACCATTTATGACACGATATAGAGCAAAGCGGTACGTCCCACAGCGGGCACCGATGACGCTCCTCGCCGGGCCAACCCCGATTCACGGAGCCGATGATAGAGAGGTTGAAGTGTCTTCATCCAGCAACCACCACATTCTCAGTGGCTTGACCAATAATCTGGAGGACGCCAACTCCGAGGAAACCCAAGAGTGGATCGAATCCTTCAAGGGTCTGATCGAGACTCAGGGCACCGAACGCGCGCAGTACATCATGCGCGCCATGTTGCAGTACGCGGGTGCGCATTCGGTCGGTGTGCCCATGGTGACTACCTCGGACTACGTGAACACCATTCCCGTGGACCAGGAACCGGAATTCCCCGGCGACGAGGAGATCGAGCGCCGGTACCGCGCGTTCATCCGCTGGAACGCCGCCGTGATGGTCCACCGCGCGCAGCGCCCCGAAATCGGGGTGGGTGGCCATATTTCCTCCTACGCCGGCGTGGCCACCCTCTACGAAGTGGGCTTGAACCACTTCTTCCGCGGACCCGAGCACCCGGGTGGTGGTGACCAGATCTTCTGGCAGGGCCACTCCTCCCCCGGTAACTACGCTCGCGCCTACTTGGAAGGGCGCCTGACCGAGGAACAGCTGGATGCCTTCCGCCAGGAGAAGACCAAGGCTCCCGAGGGGCTGCCCTCGTACCCGCACCCGCGGTGCCTCCCCGATTTCTGGCAGTTCCCCACCGTATCCATGGGTATCGGTCCGATGAACGCCATTTATCAGGCGCAGTTCAACCGCTACCTGCACAACCGCGGCATCAAGGACACCTCCGACCAGCACGTGTGGGCCTTCTTGGGCGACGGCGAGATGGACGAGCCAGAGAGCCGCGGTCTGCTGCAGCTGGCCGCCAACGACAAGTTGGACAACCTCACGTTCGTGGTCAACTGCAACCTGCAGCGACTCGACGGCCCGGTGCGCGGTAACGGCAAGATCATCCAGGAGCTCGAAGCGTTCTTCCGTGGCGCGGGCTGGAACGTCATCAAGGTCGTGTGGGGCCGCGAGTGGGATTCCCTGCTTGAGAAGGACAAGACCGGCGACCTCGTTCGGATCATGAACGAAACGCTCGATGGTGATTACCAGACGTACAAGGCCGAGTCCGGTGGATTCGTGCGCGATCACTTCTTCGGCAAGTCCCCGGAGACCAAGGAATTGGTGGCCGATCTCTCCGATGACGAGATCTGGAACCTGAAGCGCGGCGCTCACGACTACAACAAGGTCTATGCCGCGTATAAGGCAGCACTGGAGCACAAGGGCCAGCCCACGGTGATTCTGGCCCAGGCCATCAAGGGTTACGGACTGGGATCGCACTTCGAGGCGCGTAACGCAACGCACCAGATGAAGAAGTTGACCCTGGACGACCTCAAGGCCTTCCGCGATCGCATGCGCATCCCGATCAGCGACGAAGAGCTCGAAAAGGATCTGCACGGCGCGCCGTACTACCACCCGGGTGCCGATTCGCCGGAGATCAAGTACATGCTCGAGCTGCGTAAGGAACTGGGTGGCTTCACCCCCGACCGCCCGCACGAGCAGAAGGAGATCACCCTTCCCTCGGACAAGGCGTTCAAGTCCGCGAAGAAGGGCTCCGGTAAGCAGCTCGCCGCGACCACCATGGCGTTCGTGCGCATCCTCAAGGATCTGATGCGTGAGAAGGACTTCGGTCAGCGCATCGTGCCGATCGTGCCCGACGAAGCCCGTACGTTCGGTATGGACTCGTTCTTCCCGACGTCCAAGATCTACAACCCGAACGGGCAGAACTACCTGTCCGTGGACCGCGAACTGATGCTGGCCTACAAGGAGTCCGAGCAGGGCGTCATCCTGCACCCGGGTATCAACGAGGACGGCGCAGTGGCCGCGTTCACCGCGGCGGGCACCTCCTACGCCACCCAGGGCGAACCGATGATCCCGTTCTACATCTTCTACTCGATGTTCGGCTTCCAGCGCACCGGTGACGTGTTCTGGGCCGCAGCGGACCAGTTGGCGCGTGGCTTCATCATCGGCGCGACCGCCGGTCGCACCACGCTGGCCGGTGAAGGTCTCCAGCACATGGACGGCCACTCGCCCTTGTTGGCCGCGACCAACCCCGCCGTGATCCACTACGACCCCGCCTACGGCTACGAAATCGCGCACATCATCAAGCGCGGCATCGAGCAGATGTACGGCACGGCCGACGAGGACCACAACGTCATGTACTACCTCACGGTGTACAACGAGCCCATCCACCAGCCTGCCGAGCCGGAGAACGTGGATGTCGAGGGCATCGTCAAGGGCATCTACCTGCTCAAGCCGGCCGAGAATGAGGGTCCCCGTGCGCAGTTGCTCGCCTCCGGTGTGGGTGTGCCGTGGGCCATCGAAGCTCAGAAGATCCTCGCGGAGGACTGGGGTGTTTCCGCCGATGTGTGGTCGGTAACTTCGTGGATCAACCTGCGTCGCGACGCGCAGGCCGCCGAGGAAGAAGCGTTCCTCAACCCCAACGAGGGTGCCCGCACCCCGTACGTGGCCCAGGCTCTGGCGGGTGCCACCGGTCCCGTCGTCGCCACGAGCGACTTCGCCTCGGACCTGCCGGACATGATCCGGCAGTACGTGCCCAACGACTGGGCATCCCTGGGTGCGGACGGGTTCGGATTCTCTGACACCCGCGCCGGCGCTCGTCGCTTCTTCAACATCGACGCTCACTCGATGGTGGTGCGCACTCTGGAGATGCTGGCCAAGCGCGGTGAGGTCGACTGGTCCGCTCCGGCCCAGGCGATCGACAAGTACGACCTGCTCAACCCGAACGCCGGTACCTCCGGCAACGCCGGCGGCGAGGCCTGATCTCGCCGACCGCACGGTGACGGTTCCCGGGACACGCTCCCGGTAACCGTCACCCGGAATCGACCCTGACGCCCGCTCACGAAACCGTGGGCGGGCGTCAGGGTTTTGGATGCACTAACCTCATTCCATGGCTTCCGATTCCAAGGGCACGGCTCCCGCACGACAACGCTCCTCTCGACGTGTGACGTGGCCCCTGCGTAATCGACCTGCCGGAAGCCCCCATCCGCGCACCCTGGACAATCTCAAGGCCAATCTGGGCCAGGTTTCCACCGTGGCCGTCCAACGGCTGAGCACTACGTTGCCGTGGTTCTCCCAGCTGCGCGCCGATGAACGCTCCGAGCTCGGGCTCCTGGCTCAGCGCGGTATCTCCTCCTTCGTGCGCTGGTACGAGGACCCGCAAGAGCCGGTCTGGGTGCTCACGGAAGTCTTCAAGCAGGCGCCCACCGAACTCACCCGTTCCATTTCCCTGCAGAACGCGCTGCAGGTCCTGCGCATTGTGGTGGACGTCGTGGAGGAAAAAGTTCCCGAGCTCGCGCAGCCCAGTGACGAGAGCGCATTGCGCGAGGCCGTGCTGCGCTTCTCCCGGGAAGTGGCCTTTGCCGCCGCGGACGTCTATGCCAAGGCCGCCGAGAACCGCGGCTCGTGGGACGCCCGGTTGGAGTCACTCGTGGTGGACGGGATCCTGCGCGGGGACCGCTCGGATTCCATCCGTTCCCGGGTCGCCGCGCTCGGGTGGACGGATCAGGGTCAGGTCACAGTCATGGTGGGTACGGCACCGGCCACCACCGGGCCGGGCAGTGTGGACAAGATCCGCCGTTCCGCAACCCGCCATGCCGCGGAGTGCTTGGTCTCGATCCAGACCGATCGCCTGGTGCTCGTCCTGGGTGACGTCGAGGACCCCCGACGCGCTCTTCCCAGACTCGCGTCCGTGTTCGGTGAGGGGCCCGTGGTCTTCGGCCCCGCCGTCGACACGGTGTTCGATGCGAAATACTCCGCCGACCGCGCGTCGGCAGGGTTCCGAGCGACGTCGGCGTGGCCCCAGGCCCCGAGGCCCGTGGACTCCGAGGACGTGTGGCCCGAACGCGCCATGTCCGGCGATCCACTGGCCCTGCGAGCGATGGTCGACGCCGTGTGGGAACCGCTGTCCAGCTCCTCTACCGGACTGGTGGACACCCTCAGCACCTACTTCAGTGTGGGTAATTCTCTCGAGGCCACGTCTCGCGAACTGTTCGTCCACGCCAACACCGTGCGCTATCGGCTGCGCAGGGTCTGCGACATCACCGGGTGGGACCCCTTGATCCCCAGAGATGCCTTCGTGCTGCACTGCGCCATGGTCGCGGGTCGCCTGAACTCGCCCCAATAGGGTGGGTTTGTAGGACTCGCACAAAGCAGCACACACCACTTGGTGGCCGAGAACACCCCCGATCCGGTCACGATTTGGTGAAATAGGATGGTGATTGCCGTAGTTTGCCCGGGTCAGGGCTCCCAGAAACCAGGTTTCCTCCGCGAATGGCTGACCGTGGACGGTGTGCCAGAGCATGTAGCGCAACTGTCCGAGGCCGCCGGGCTGGATCTCGCCCATTACGGCACCGAAGCGGACGAGGAAACGATCAAGGACACTGCCGTCGCACAGCCCCTCATCGTGGCGGCAGGACTCATCGCCGGACGGCTGCTGGCCAACTCCTGGAAGGACCGCGATGACATCGTCTTCGCGGGTCACTCCGTGGGCGAGATCACCGCCGCCGCTCTGTCGGGCGTACTGAGCGAGGCGGACGCCATGCGATTCGTCCGGGTTCGCGCCACCGAAATGGCCAAGGCCGCCGCGGCAACGCCCACGGGCATGGCCGCAGTTCTCGGCGGCAAGGCCGACGACGTCGCCGAGGCCATCGCAGCAGCCGGCACCTCCCCCGCCAACGCCAATGGTGGTGGCCAGGTCGTTGCGGCCGGCACCCTGGAGCAGTTGGCTGCATTGAAGGAGAATCCCCCGGCCCGCGCCAAGGTGATCCCCCTCAAGGTGGCCGGGGCCTTCCACACCGAGCACATGGCTCCCGCGCTGGAACCGCTGCGTGAGCTGGCTCCGCAGCTGTCCCCGCAGGACCCCGCCCACACGTTGTTGACCAACTTCGACGGCTCGGTCATCGCCTCGGGAACCGACGTTCTCGAATCCCTCGTGGAGCAGGTCTGTCGCCCCGTGCGCTGGGACGCCTGCATGGACACCATGGCCGAGCTGGACGTGGAGCAGCTCGTCGAGCTTCCGCCGGCCGGCACTCTGGCGGGGCTGGCCAAGCGCGGCCTGAAATCTGCACAGGCAACCGCGGTTAACACACCCGAAGATCTTGAAGCGGTCCGGAGTATTCTGAGCTGACAACGGTGCCTCGCCATCGCGCAGCACGCAACGGATTCGCACCAAGTAAGGAGTCAGCCTCTCGTGGCGACCATTAAGCAGAACACCCCGAACGCCCATTCCAAGATCTTCGGTATGGGTGCCTACCGTCCTTCCGTGACGGTCACCAATGACGACGTGTGCCAGTGGATCGAGTCCTCGGACGAGTGGATCGTCAAGCGCACCGGTATTCACACCCGAAAGCGTGCTCCCAAGGAAGTCTCCGTGCTGGAGATGGCCGAGCACGCCGCGCGTGAAGCCCTGGAGAACGCCGGACTCACGGGCGAGCAGTTGAGCACGATCATCGTCTCGACCGTGACGTTCCCGTACATGACGCCCTCGTTGGCGGCCAAGCTCGCGGATCGCATTGGTGCGACCCCGGCGGCTGCCTACGACGTCTCGGCGGCCTGCGCCGGTTACTGCTACGGCATCGCCCAGGCGGACGCGCTCGTGCGTTCCGGTGCGGCCACCAACGTTCTGGTGATCGGTGCCGAGAAGCTCTCGGACGTGATCGATAACGGTGAGCGTTCCATTTCGTTCCTGCTCGGTGACGGCGCCGGAGCTGCGGTCATCGGCCCCTCGGACGAGCCCGGCATTGGTCCCTCCGTCTGGGGTTCGGACGGTTCCAAGTGGGACGCCATTCGCATGACTCACCCGCTCACCGACATCCTGACGGTGGAGCAGGGCGGCGAACGCACCTTCTCCAAGGACCTCACGGACCCGGAGACCGGCGAAATGCGCCCGGACGCCACCCTGTGGCCCACGCTGCGTCAGGACGGCCAGACGGTCTTCCGTTGGGCCTCGTGGGAAGGCGCGCGCGTCGCTCAGGAAGCGCTCGACGCCGCAGGTTTGGCTCCCGAGGAATTGGCCGCTTTCGTGCCCCACCAGGCGAACATGCGGATCATCGATCAGATGGCCAAGGTGCTCAAGCTGCCCGAGTCGGTCATCATCGCCCGCGACATTGCGGACGCGGGTAACACCTCTGCCGCATCCATCCCCTTGGCCACACACCGCCTGCTCGCGGAGCACCCGGAACTGTCCGGAAAGCCCTCGTTGCAAATCGGTTTCGGTGCGGGTCTGGTTTACGGCGCCCAAGTGGTGCTGCTGCCCTAAACCCGCCAGTGAGGTGTCGTAGGGTTAGACCGCACACCTTATGTTCTTGGATCGTTCCGGTTGAATCGGTGCGAACCACAGCGACAGCTCACCAGAGCGTCGTCGTTCAATAGCAAGGTCGCGTGATGCGACCCCAGAGAAAGGAAGCCACCATGGCGAGCAAAGACGAAATCCTGGCCGGCCTGGCAGAAATCGTGAACGAAGAGACCGGCCTGGAGACCGAAGCTGTCCAGCTCGACAAGTCCTTCACCGACGATCTCGACATCGACTCGATCTCGATGATGACCATCGTGGTCAACGCCGAGGAGAAGTTCGACGTGACCATTCCTGACGAAGAGGTCAAGAACCTCAAGACCGTCGAGGACGCCGTCAACTTCATCGACAACGCTCAGGCCTGAGCCTTCGATGAAGCGCGGCGTGCTGGGCGGCCCTTCACGGGTCATCCGCACGCCGCGCTTCGTCTACCGGACCCCTGGCCACCGCCAGCCTCCGGAACCCATGCGATCCCGGACACGAGGAAGTGCAGATAATGTCCCGCAAAGTAGTTGTCACCGGCTTGGGAGCCATCACCCCCATCGGTGAAAACGTCCAGGAAACCTGGGCCAACGCTCTCAAGGGCGTCTCCGGTGTTCACGCCCTGGAAAATGACTGGGTCGAACAATACGACTTGGCGGTCCGCATCGGCGCGACCGCCCCCGCCCCGTCGGAAGACGTGGTCTCCCGCGTCCAGGCCAAACGTCTGGACCCCTCAGGACAGTTTTCCGTGGCTGCCGCACGTGAAGCCTGGAACGATGCCGGTTTCTCCGGCGACACCGCGGACACCAGCGACGAACTGGATCCCACCCGCGTGGGCGTGGCCTTCGGCACAGGTATCGGTGGCGTGTGGACCCTCTTGGATGCTTGGGACACCATGCAGGCCAAGGGTGCGCGCCGCGTCAAGCCCATGACCGTTCCCATGCTCATGCCCAACGGCAATGCCTCGTCCGTGAGTATGGAGTTCAAGGCCCGTGCGTGCGCCATCACCCCGGTGTCGGCGTGCGCCTCAGGCACCGAGGCCTTCTACCAGGGTCTCAACTTGATCCGCGAGGGCAAGGCGGACGTGGTCATCGTGGGCGGCGCAGAAAGTGCGATCCACCCCGTGACCATCGCGGCCTTCAACTCGATGCAGGCCCTGTCTCGTCGCAACGACGATCCGCAGGCTGCATCGCGCCCCTTCGACATCGACCGTGACGGCTTCGTCATGGGCGAGGGCGCCGGAGCATGCATCCTGGAATCAGAGGAACATGCCAAGGCCCGCGGCGCCAAGATCTATGCCGAGCTTGCCGGTGCAGGTCTCAGCGCGGACGCGCACCACATTACCTCCCCGGCCATCGGCGACGAAGGTGGCCCCGCGCGCGCACTGCGGGAGTCCATGGTCTCAGGTGGTTTCGAGCCCTCCGAGATCAAGCACGTCAACGCACACGCGACCTCCACGCCCGTGGGTGACATCCCGGAGGCCGGTGCCCTCCGCGCCGCGTTCGGCTCCGAGGTGGACAGTATGGCTGTCTCGGCCACCAAGTCCATGACCGGTCACCTGCTGGGTGGCTCCGGTGCCGTGGAAGGTGTGCTCACCATCCTGGCGCTCAAGAACCGGATTGCGCCGTGCACCATCAACCTGGACAACCAGGACCCGAAGATCGATCTGGATGTGGTGACCACGGCCCGCGATTTGCCCTCGGGTGACATGGTGGCCATTTCCAACTCGTTCGGTTTTGGCGGTCACAACTCCGTGGCGGCCTTCCGCTCCGTCTAGGAGTCGGCTACCGACTGAGAAACAAAGAGCCCCGGCTCGCACCGCTGACGGAAAGCGGTGCGAGCCGGGGCTCTTTGTCGTGGGGCGTTGACGTACGTTACTGGTGCGGGCGCCATCGGGAACTCCCGAGCATCATCGACTCAGGCGTTGTCTCCGGGCGCTGCGGGACGTGTTTCCTGTGAACGTGTCCTAGCTGACGCGGTGCAACCAGCGAACGGGAGCGCCCTCGGCCGCGTGGCGGAACGGTTCGAGTTCCTCGTCCCAGGCTTCACCCAGGGCCACCGACAGTTCCGTGAGGAGCAGGGTGGGATCTCCGGCGGCGGCCTCGTAGGCGTAGCGGATTCTGTCCTCGCAGACCACGATATTGCCGGCTACGTCCGTGGTGGCATGGAAAATTCCCAAATCGGGCGTGAACGACCAACGCGAGCCATCGTTGCCGCGGCTGGGGTTCTCGGTGACCTCGAAGCGCACGCGGCCCAGGGTGCGCAGGGCGGAAGCCAAGAGGGCACCTGTACCGGCGACCCCGGACCACTCGAGTTCGGTGCGCATGGCACCGGGTTCGGCGTTCTGAGGGGTCCACTCAAGATCCGTTCGCTGTCGCGAAACGGACTCCAGAGCCCACTGGATGTGGGGGCACAGCGCCTGGGGTGCGGAGTGCACATACAGCACACCGCGGGTGGTTGGTGAAGACATAGCCTGTTCCTCCGTCATGTAGGTACGTCTTCCCCAACGCCCTGCACGGAGTTCTTCGGTTCACCACCGCAGACACATTTAGTTGTTTCACAGCCACCATGAGTCCTTCTCGCGGATTCGAGGCCGGTGGATCAACTCGCGTGGCTGCTGGCACCCATTGTTCAGGAGGGACGTGTGCGGGTCAACCTAACGACGAGACTCAGCTAAAAGGTCCGGGAACGGGAGCGGGTGCCTCACGTAAGAATGTCCGCGTAGTTCCCTGGGGTGATGAGC
>NZ_JAVKPR010000111.1:0-505 GCF_040980905.1 Kocuria sp. CPCC 205235 | reverse complement strand
CGCGGCACTCAGCGCCTGCTCGTCCCCCGCGGCGAACGCGGCGTCGAGCTCGGGTCCCCATTCCGGGGGCGGCGTCGGCATCGTGGAAGGGCTCCTCGTGGGGCGGAGGTCGCGGGCGCCCGGGCGGTGCCCGGGCGTACGAGTCGTGCCCAGCCTAGTGGACACCGGCCATCCGGTCATGCGCCTCTCGCCTCCCTCCGCCGCTCAGGGCACCGGGACCGCCCGCAGCACCACGTTGTCCTCGTAGTCCCCGATCTCCTCGAGCCACTCCCCGCCGCACGTCACGAGGTGGAGCACCGGCTCGCCGGTCCGGCGGAACAGGTCCGCCTCCGCGAGGGACTTCTTGTGCACGTGCTGGACGGACTCGGTGCGGTAGCGCTGGACGCTGCCGTCCGCCCGCTCCACCCGGACCTCCGCCCCGACCGGCACGTCCTTCAGCCGCGCCATCGGCGTGACCTCGGTGAGGGTGTCGACGTGGCCGGCGACGACCGCGGCGCCCTCGCCC
>NZ_JAVKPR010000022.1:0-40649 GCF_040980905.1 Kocuria sp. CPCC 205235 | reverse complement strand
ACCACCGGTAGCGAGGCCGGCCACCACGTCACGCCAAAAAACGGCTCAGTGCCGATCCGGGATATCGGCCGCCGGCCCTAACCTGAGTCGGTGGATCGAGGCTAAACAACCCCTGGTTGATACGTTGTCGCAGCTGCAAACCCAGCTCGATGAGTTCGAGATCATCTATAACACCCAACGCCCTCATCAGGGCCTCCCAGAGCGGGTGACCCCGTTCCAGGCCTGGAGTGCCCAGCCCAAAGCACCGCCACCGCAGTTACCGGCCGAGAACACCGTGAGCATCGATCCCAGCCCACGGCCAGCCCAGTGGCAGCACCGCACCTGGACCCCGGGCGTAGACGATCACGGGCTACGACTGGTGTCCTCGATAGGGGTCATCCAAATCCACACGGTGAATTTTCATCTGGGCCTGGGACTTGCCGGAGTCACGGTCGCAGCAGTCTGGGACAACAACACGGTCATGATCGCTACCACCGACGGGGAACTACTGATCACCTACCCCGCCCCAGGAAGCGACCACGCGCCCAAGGACACGAGGTACTTCAGCAAGAAACATGCCCTGGAAATCACCCCAGCACTACAGAAACTGTTACGGAAGTCCTGACACACCAAACGTCACCGATGTCCTGACACAAAACTGTCACCAAAGACCTGAGACATCACACCCGTAAAACGTCCCGAAAAACGTAATAGGGAACCTTAAACCTCACGGTGGCCCCGAGCAGACCCCCGCGCCCACCCCGGCGCCCGCTCCGGCCGCGGCCCCACACCCACTGCGAGCGCCGGGAACACACTGAGCACGGGCACCCGTCGGACGAGCTTCACGAGCCACATCGGCGGCCGCAGTTCCCGACCGTTGATTGCGGGCATGATCAGCCGCGCGTGCAGGACACGCTGCAGACCCTGCACAAAGACAGTGGGCATCATGCGCCGCCGTTGGATTCGGGCCAGCACTCTCTGCTCAGACCGCCCGGACAACGTGCCAGCCAGCAAGATCGGCGCCAGTACACGCGCCGCCGCCACCGCATCCTGCACCGCCAAGTTGATGCCCACGCCACCCACCGGTGACATTGCGTACGCCGCATCGCCAATGCACAGCACACCCGGGGCGTACCAGCGTCGCAGTCGGTCCACGCGCACGTCCAGGTGCTTCACGTCGGCCATGGACTCGATCCCGGACACCCCGTCCGCCGCCTCGGGGAATAACGCCGCGGCGTCGGCCCGGAAGGCGTCGAGACCGCGGGCGCGCACGGCGTCGTCGGCGCCCTTGGGCCCGAGCTGCGCGACCTGGATGTAGCCGGCGCGGGGGATGCCAATGGCCACGCGCCCGCGGTCGGTGCGCGGCAGCAGCGACTCGCCCGCGTGGCGGACGGCGGGGAGGCGGTACCACCAGACGTCGAACTTCACGGGGATCTCGCGCGCGGGCAGGCCCACGTCCTGGCGGATCACGGACCAGCGACCGTCGCACGCGATCGTGAGGTCGGCCAGCACGCGGCCGGGGCCGTGCGGGGATTCCACGACGACGCCGCTCACCCGCCCGTTCTCGCGCACCACCCCGGTGACCTCGTGCTCGGTGAGCAGGGTGAAGGTGGGTTCGGCGGCGGCCGCCTCGGCCAGCAGACTGAGCAGATCCCACTGCGGGACCATCGCAATGTAGGGGTGGCGCACGGGCAGGCGCGAGAAGTCGACCATGCGCACGGAAGACCCGTAGGGAAGGGGCAGGTCAACGTGGGTGACCTTGGAGTGCGAGATGGCGTTGAAAGTCTCGAACAGCCCGAGGTCCTCCAGCAGGGCCAGGGTGGTGGGGTGCACGGTGTCACCGCGGAAGTCCCGGAGGAAGTCCTTGTGTTTTTCCAGCACCGTGACCGCCACGCCTGCCCGGGCAAGGAGCAGGCCGAGCACCAGGCCCGCCGGGCCACCGCCGACGATGGCGCAGGTGGTGCGTCGTGTAGTACCGGGCGACGGCTTCGGATCCTGAGACATGTCAGCCTCCGTCGCGCGGCTCATCCCGTTCGCCACGCCGTCTGCGGCGTCGCGTCTCCCCGTGGCCCTCGTGGGTCGAGTAGATGGGCTGCCCAGCGGCCGTGGCGTCGATTGCCTGGATCTGCCCCGTATCCGGTTCGGTGTTCTCCCGTGTGACCAGCGTGAACTTTTGGTGACCGTAGTCATCCACGGCGGAGCGGATCGTGCGTCGCATGACCGAATCGGACAGTCGCTGGCGCAACCACATGGGATCGGCCTGCAGGTCGCGGGTCAGGGCGATACAGAGCACGAACATCACCAGCACGAACGGCAGCGCCGCCACAATGGTCATCCGCTGCAACCCGCCCAGCGCCTCGTCCGGGGTGTCGCCACCGGCCAGGAGCATCACGGCCGCAACA
Source organism: Kocuria sp. CPCC 205235 (assembly GCF_040980905.1). Classification (NCBI taxonomy): domain Bacteria; kingdom Bacillati; phylum Actinomycetota; class Actinomycetes; order Micrococcales; family Micrococcaceae; genus Kocuria; species Kocuria sp. CPCC 205235. Next base: position 38,268 of record NZ_JAVKPR010000022.1, on the reverse strand, counting down.
CCACCCATGAGTACGCCCCAGAAGACCACCACGGGTCGGGACGGCTCCAGGGTGCCCCGGGAGCTCAGCGACCCCATGACGATTGACGCGGAATCCGCACCGGTGACAAAGAAGATACCCGTCAGGATCATGGCCAACACGGCCAGGCCCGCGGTGAGCAACTGCGGTGCGTCGAGCCCGTTGAACATGTCGTAGAGGGCGCCGTCGAACGAAATGGTGGGAACGCCGTCGACCATCGTGGCAATGCCGTCGTTGGGATCGGGGGTGCCGTCCGCGGTGTGCTGGATGTTGATGGCGGTGCCGCCGTAGACCGCGAACCACAACAGGGACACCAGCGACGGAACTACCAGCACGCCGGTGACGAACTGGCGGATGGTGCGCCCGCGGGAGATGCGGGCAATGAACATGCCCACAAAGGGCGTCCACGAGATCCACCACGCCCAGTAGAAAATGGTCCACCCGGACAGCCACTCGCGCATGGCCTCGTCACCGACCGCCTCCGTGCGCGCGGCCATGTCCGGAAGCTGCTGGACGTACGAGCCGATCGCGGAGGGAATCAGGTTGAGGATGAACAGGGTGGGCCCCACCACGAAAATCACCACGGCCATGAGTACCGCGAGCACCATGTTGGTGTTGGCCAGGAACTGAATGCCGCGCTCAATCCCGGACACCGCAGACGCCACAAAGCAGAACGTCAACACCGCAATGATCGCCACGAGCATGGGCGTGGCGACCTCACCGATCAGCCCGTTGAACTGCAGGCCGCTGCCGATCTGCAACGCGCCCAGGCCCAGCGAGGCCGCCGAGCCGAACAGCGTGGAGAAAATCGCCAGAATATTGATGATCTTCCCGCCCACACCGTCCACGGCTCGTCGGCCGAAAAGCGAGACGAACGCCTCCGAGAGCAGATTCTTGCGACCCATCCGGAACGTGCCGTACGCGACGGCGATACCGAGCACCGCGTACATCGCCCACGGGTGCAGCGTCCAGTGGAACAGCGAGGTGGCCATGGCCGTCTCGATCGCCTCACTGGTCTGCCCGTCCACCGTGGCCGGGGGTGGCGAGATGTAGTGGAACAGCGGTTCGGCCACGCCGTAGAACATCAGGCCGATGCCCATGCCGCACGCGAACATCATGGAAATCCAGGACGTGGTGCGGAACTCGGGCTGCTCGCCGTCCTTACCGAGCGGGATCGCGCCGTACCGGCCCAGTGCCAACCACAGCACGTAAATCACGAAGAAGGACGAGCACAGCACGAAGATCCAGCCGGTGTTCTCCATGACCCAGTTCAGGGCCGTGGTCGAGGTGGTCGACAGGCTCTCGGTGCCCACGAACCCCCACACCACGAACGCCACGACGATCGCGCCGGTCACGCCCAGGATCACCTTGTCGAGGCCCTCGAACCGGTCTCGGATCGGCCGACGACGCCGCTCCACCCCCTCTTTGAGGGCCGCCAGGATATCCGCTTCGTTCTTTTCCGCGTGATGCAACTCGGTGAGGTCATCCACGGGACTGGCCGCTGTCGGCTCCGTGCCCGGGTCTAGGCTGCCCGCTTCATCCGGGGTGCCTGCATTCGAATGCTCACTGCTCATCATGGTCCCTTCGCATCGCCAGCGCTTCCGACTGTAGCCATGACCCAGTCGTGGAAGACTCCAATGTGGTGCTCGCTGGGCACGAGAACCCCGCCCTTGGCGTAGATCCTAGACCCCATGGCGGGCTGACAACGTTCGCATGCATCGAAATCCTGCTGGTTGACCCGGTGGAACAATTCCACGGAGGCAGAGACGTCCTTACCGGATTCCACGACCGAGGGCAGGTACAACCAGTCGCACTCCACGATCGTGTGGTCCACGGCCACGGGGAACATCCGGTGGATGATCACGTGGTCCGGCACCAGATTCACGAACACCGTGGGTTTAATGGTGATCGCGTAATAGCGGCGGTCGTGGTCCTCGTCGACCCCTGGAATCCGGTCCAGGCCTTCGGAGCCGTCCACCGTGAAGCCCTTGACGTCCTCCCCGAACTCCGCGCCGTGACCCACGAAGTACTGGGCCGCCAGCCCGTCCGCGAACTCGGGTAGCACCTCGGTGAGCTCCGGGTGGATGGTGGCGCAGTGATAGCACTCCATGAAGTTCTCAATGATGAGCTTCCAGTTGGCCTTCACGTCGTAGGTGATCCGCCGCCCCAGGGAGAGATGGGCGATGTCGTAGGCCTGGATGGATTCGGAATCACCCAGCCGCTCCTCGATGGCACCCATGACGTCTTCTTCGAACGATGGCGGCTCGTCCGCCAGGCACACCCACACGTATCCCAGGTACTCGCGCACGGGGATGGTCACCAGGCCGTACTCCTCGCGGCCGATGTCCGGCATTTTGGTGAGGTTGGGCGCGGCAATCAGCTTGCCGTCAAAGTCGTAGGTCCACGCGTGGTACGGGCACTGGAAGGACCGCTTGGCCTCGCCGCTGTCCTCCGTGCACAGCTTGGCTCCGCGGTGGCGGCATACGTTGTAGAACGCGCGAATGCCGTGCTTGCGGTTGCGAGTGATGATGATGCTTTCCCGCCCCACCTGCACGGTCCGGTAGGCGCCGGGCTTGTCCAGGTCCGCGGAGCGCACGGCGCAGAACCACATCCGTTCGAAAATCTGCTCCTGTTCCGCCCGGAAGAAGTTCTGGTCGGTGTAGGTGCGGCCCGGCAACGTGGCAATGAGGCTTTCGGAAACAATGTTGGTGGACACGGGGCCCTCCTTGCAGAACTACTTCACACGAGGGAAGTGGGGATCGGGTGTCGGTTGCTGTGGTTCAGGCGATCAAGCGTTGTTCGGCGGAGGAAACCGCCAGTTTGGCCAAGAACTTGCGCCAGCGCGTGAACTGTTTCGGCTGGTTCCGGCCCAGAACGGCCACGGGATCATCGCCGGCGTAGTAGACGGCCAGGAAACTCTCCTCGCCGGGCCCGCCGTGCTCGTAGATCACCCGATCCGAGCCGGTCACGTCCCCCACGAACTGCAGGCGCGCGCCGTACTGGCAGGACCAGAAGTAGGGCTGCTCCACGGGCAAGTGCGCGTCGTCGTGGTCGAGCAACGCGCCCACCGCGATGGCCGGACGGCCCAGCGCACCGGCCCAGTGCTCGACGCGCCGGTGCTGCCCGGTGCGGGTGTCCAGCCACGCCGCGCAATCGCCCACGGCCACGACCCCGGGCACGGTGGTGCGCCCGGCGGCGTCGCAGACCACGCCATTGCCGACGTCGATCCCCGAGCCTTCCAGCCAGGCCACGTTGGGCTGGGCTCCGATGCCGACCACCACGAGGTCTGCCGGAAGCACGCGGCCGTCGGCCAGGCGCACGTGAGTGACGGAGTTGTCCTCCGTGCTGAAGCCGTCGATGTCGACCCCGCACAGCAGTTCCACGCCGGCCTGCTCGTGCAGCCGTGCCACCACGGAACCCATTTCGGCACCAAGCGGTCCGCACAGCGGAGTGGTCGACTTCTCCAGCACGGTGACCTGCAGGCCCAGCGAGTGCGCCGTGGACGCGACCTCCGCGCCAATGAATCCGGCACCCAGAACCACCAGCTGACCACCGCGTTCCACCAGGGCTCGCAGTTTACGTGCGTCCTCGAGGGTGCGCAGGGTCAGCACGTTGTCGAGGCCCGTGAGCTCCGGCAGCTGCCGTGCGGAGGCGCCGGTGGCGATGACCAAGAGATCGGCGTGGACCGTGCGCCCGTCCTCGAGCGCGATCTCACGAGCGACGGGGTCGAACGAGACGGCGCGCACGCCGAGCAGCCATTCGGCGTCGAGCTGTTCTCCCTCGATTTCCAGGGTCAGGTCCTCCGCCTGGAACTGGCCACTGAGGAATTCTTTGGAGAGCGGAGGGCGGTCGTAGGGGCGTTCCGGATCATCACCAATGATGACCAGGCGGCCCGTGAATCCTTGGCGGCGGGCGGCTCGGGCGGCGGACAGGCCGGCGAGCGAAGCGCCGACGATGACGAGGGATTCCATGATGGACCCCTTTCGACTAGCTGGTCGGGACCTCGGAACTGCACCAGCGGGACGCCCGAGACCCAGGTTCCTCACGACGCGCATTACGCAACACACTTCGTAATGCGCTTAAGTGTGAAGCGGGTCACGGAGGGGTGTCAAGGGGTGTGGAGGATCGGTTACACGCTGTTCACAACACGGCTGTTCCCTAACGCCCAGGCCGAATTTCCGATGGCTCAACCCCTTGACACTGCCTGAAACCGGCTCGGAGAATGTTGCGTATTACGACATGAGTTGCGCCACTCGCGATTTTGCTCACCGCTTTTTCGAGGCCCCTCATCCAGGACCCAGTGAAAGAACCGCGCCCATGCACAAGGTCTGCCCCCTCTCCGAACTCGAACCCGGTGACGCCATCCGAGTCGAGACGTCCCCGCCCATCGCCGTGTTCCACACCGAAGAGGGCGAGTTGTACGCCCTCGACGACACCTGCACCCACCAGGACGCCTCCCTGGCCGACGGCTGGGTCGAAGGGTGCGAAGTGGAATGCCCCCTGCACGCGTCCAAGTTCGACCTACGCACGGGACAGGTCGATGCACCCCCGGCCAAGTTGCCCGTGCGGGCACACCGCGTGGAGGTCGTCGACGGCGTCATCATGGTCGAGGAGTCCAACGAACGCCCCAACCTGCCGCCCGGTCTCACCGTGAGCGGCCACGAAACTCAGGACGCGTAGGCCGGGTGGTCCCCCGGCCGGGCTTCGCTCGGCACTCGTCCATCGCTCGCAGCCGGTCGGCGTGGCCCGCTACCTCTCACGGCACGCAAAGGCGCGCTGACTAAGATGGCAGGCATGGCCTCCCCCGAAAAATCGTCGTCTCAGCCGTCCTCCACACCGGGGGATGCGGCAGCCAGCGACGGCGTGACTCCGGGCGGCGTCCAATCCGTGGACCGGGCCATTACCGTCCTGGAACTCCTGGGGCGGTTGGGCAACGCGAGTGTCGGCCAGGTGGCCGAGGAGCTCGGGGTCCATAAATCCACCGCGTCCCGGCTGATCAGCGCGCTGGAATCGCGCGACCTGGTGATGGCCAATCACGAGTGGGGCAAGTACGAACTCGGTTTCGGAATCCTGCGTCTGGCCCACGCCATCCCCGCTCGGTTGAGCCTGGTTGCCGAGGCCCAGAACGAGGTCCGGCGGCTCGCCGACGAATACCGCGAGACCGTCAATCTCGCCGTCCTGCGGGAGGGCGTAGCGGTCAATGTCGCCCAGGAAATTGGGCCGACGTCGCTCGGCACCCACGACTGGATCGGTAGCCTCACGCCCCTGCACGCCACCTCGAGCGGCAAGGTGCTGCTCGCGGCGCTGACGTCCGCAGAGCGCGCGGAGCTGATCAAGAAGGCCCGCCTCAAGTCCTACACGGCGCGCACCATCACCTCTCGCCGTCAGCTCGAACAGCAACTGATCGACGTCGCCGCGCAGGATTACGCCACTGTCCTGGAGGAACTCGAGATCGGCATCAACGCCATTGCCGTTCCCGTGCGGGACCACCTGGGCTCCGTAGTGGCCGCGGTCAGCATCTCCGGACCGGCCTTCCGCTTCACCGAAGACACCATGCTGGCCATGAGTGAGGACCTGAAAGCCGCCGGGCTGACCATCAGCCAACGCCTGGGCTACGACCCGCAGGGCTGATCCGGCTCGCTGGTCTCCGGAGCTTATCCCGTCTCACGCTCGTCCCGGCTCCCACTCACGCCGGCCGATTCTTCTTCCACTCCGCTCAGCGCAGCACCACGGTACTGAGGCCCTGCAGAATCACCCGACCTTCGCAGTGCCATTTCACGGCATCGGACAGCGCCTTGCATTCGGTATCCCGGCCGGCCGCCACCAGGTCCTCCGGTCCGAACGTGTGGTCCACCTGCACGGTTTGTTGGGCAATGATCGGGCCCTCGTCGAGTTCGGCATTGACGTAGTGCGCGGTGGCCCCCACGGTTTTGACCCCGCGTTCGTACGCCTGGTGATAGGGCTTCGCGCCCTTGAAGCTGGGCAGGAACGAGTGGTGAATATTGATCACCCGCCCGGACATCCGCGTGGCCAGTGAATCGCTGAGCACCTGCATGTAACGGGCCAGGACCACCAGATCCACCTCACAACGATCGACCAGTTCCAGCAGGTGAGCCTCGGCCTCTGGCTTCGTATCCGGGGTGACGGGCACGTGGTAGAACGGGATGCCGTGCCACTCGACCAGTCGCTGATGGTCCAGGTGGTTGGACACCACGGCCACGATGTCCACGGGCAACTCCCCGGTGCGGCTGCGATAGAGCAGGTCATTGAGGCAGTGGCCGAACTTGGAGACCATCACCAGCACCCGCCGCTTGGCCCCGTGCACATTGAGTTGCCAGTTCATCTCGAAGCGTTCCGCCACCGGTTCCAGGTCTTTATACAGCGCGTCGCGATCCAGGGTGCCCCCGGCCATCGGCGCCACGTGGACGCGCATGAAGAAATGTCCCCGCCGCCGGTCATCGAACTGCGTGAGCTCCACAATGTTGCACCCGTGATCCAGGAGTACCCCGCTCACCGCGTGCACGATTCCCAGGGTTTCGGGGCAGTCCAGCGTGAGCACCAATTCCGACGACGCCGCTCCGGGCACGTTGGTTTCTACGATTTCTGTTGGCGCGGTCATCACGCCACCTCCTGGGATGCGAATTCGGTCATGGCGTCCATCAGCCATTGGGCGATGTACACGGCGAAGGACGAGCGGGGCATGATCCGCCAGGTCTGTTCGTCGGTCTGCCACAGCAAGACCTGCACGAGTCCCAGCGTGGTGGAGACCGCGGTGCCCGGCCCGAAGACCCGCGGGTGCAGATCCAACGGGCACCCCTTTTCGAGCACGGCACGGGCTGAGGGGCCGGACAGTTCCAGGGTGGTCCGGTTGGCCGAAAGGTCCACCACGTGCGACCGCTGCTTGTGGCCGGCCATGGCCCGACTCAGCTCTTGCGTCAGTGGATGCGTCGACAAGGTCGGGGCCGCCCCGAGATTTTCTTGATCGGCACCCCCGGCCGGCCCCGCGGCGCTGTCGGTCGCGGGACGGGAGGCGACCCCGCCTGCCAAGGCGACCCGAGCGGCGTCGGCGGGAGCGGCGGCGTCGTCGGGAAGTCCGCGACGTGCCCCGGGAGGGTCGATCTCAGCGGCCAGTGCATCGGGGCTGACCAGCAGAAACTCGTCGGGTCCCTGCCACAGGATCGCGGCGGTGTCGGTATCGCCGGTGACCTGTCCGTGGCCGGAGGGCAGTGGCAGGCCGACCACGGAGGTGACGTTTTGAGCGGCGTCGGAGCCGGGTTGGACCCTGATGCCCACCATGTTCAGGAACGGGATCTCGCGGAGGCGCACACCGCGTTCGCCGGTCACGCTTGCCTGGGCCATGAGATCGGTCAGGTCAGCCAGTGGACTGCGGCGCAGTGGGCGGATATCGGTCAGGATTTGCTCAGCCATCTCGATGCATCCCTTCGGGGTCGTAGAGCACGGGTTCGGCAATCACGACGTCCACCAGTGCACCGTCCAACGGCGCCTGAAGCTTTTCGCCGATCCGGTTGCGGCCGTTTTTCACCAGCGCGAGTCCAAAGGTTCGGTCGAGGGCGGCGCTGCGGTAGCTGGAGGTCACGTGACCCACCATGGGAACGGGCGCGTCCTGCGGAGTAATGGGCGTCCCCTGGTTCACCAATTGGGTGCCCTCCGGCAATCGGTAGGTGGTGTCCACGGGCAAAACCGCCACCAATTGCTTGCGGTTGGGGCTGGTCGCACTGGGCCGGTCGTAGGAGCGTTTGCCGATGAAGTCCTTGGTTTTGGACACCACCCAGTCCATGCCCAGGTCCTGGGGTGTGACGGTGCCGTCGGTGTCCTGACCCACGATCGGGAACGCCTTCTCCGCGCGCAGCACGTGCATGGTTTCGGTGCCGTAGGGGGTGATCCCCAACTCAGCCCCGGCTTCAGCCACCGATTCCCACACGGACATCCCGTACCAAGAGGCCACGTTGATCTCGAAGGCCAGCTCGCCCGAGAAGGAGATCCGGCAGATCCTCGCCGGAATCCCTGAAGCCAGGATCGTTTCGCGGAAGGCCATGAACGGGAACGCCTCGGCGGAGACATCCAGCTCAGGGGCCAGCTTGGCGATCACCGCCCGGGACTTCGGCCCGACCACGGCCACGGTCGTGTACTGCTCGGTGACCGATGTGAACATGACGTCCAGCTCCGGCCATTCGGTTTGGGACCATTCCTCGAGCCATTCCAGCACCTTGGCCGCCCCGCCGGTGGTCGTGGTCATCAGGTAGCGATCATCGTCCAGGCGCAGGGTCACGCCGTCGTCGAAGACCATGCCGTCCGGGGTGCACATCACCCCGTACCGACCCATCCCGGGCTTCAGCTTCTTGAACGCGTTGGTATAGACGCGGTTGAGGAACTCGCCCGCATCCGTCCCGCGGATCTCGATCTTGCCCAGCGTGGTCGCATCCATGAACGCGACCCCCGTGCGCGCCGCGATGCACTCGCGCAGCACGGCCGAGTCCATGTCCTCGCCGGGTTGCGGGTAGTACCGGGGCCGTTTCCACTGCCCGACGTCCTCGAACACGGCTCCGTGGGCGACATGCCAGGGGTGGATCGAGGTCCTTCGGGCGGGGTCGTAGAGGTCGCCGCGGCGTCGGCCCGCGAGCGCGGTGAAGGCCACCGGCGTGTAGGGCGCGCGATACGTGGTGGTGCCGATCCCGCCCACGTCCGGGTCCTGCAGCGCCGCCGCAATCACCCCGATCGCGTTGACCCCGCTGGTCTTGCCCTGGTCGTTGGCGGTGCTGATGGAGGTGTAGCGCTTCACGTGTTCCACCGACCGCATGCCAGCGCCCGTGGAGCGCAGCACGTCGGCCACGGTCTGATCGCGTTGGAAATCCACGACGTGCCGCGTCCAGTCGGTGTCCTGCCCCGCGGGCGCGGGGACCAACCACAGCGGGCGGGCGGCGGCAGACGTTTCCGCAGCGGCGGTCGGTTCCTGTGCCGTGGTCTCGAATCCGGCCCGGGCCGCGGCCTCCGCACCCGCACGGGCGCCCTCGGCGAGGCACCCGGCCAGATCCAGGGTGCCGTTGAGCGCCCCGGCCGTCTGCTGGTCACGCACCGGCGCGGCGGGCACGAAACCCGCCAGGTCATCGTCCCAGCGCAGCGCCCCCTGCCGTTGACTGTGCAGATGCACCACGGGACTCCACCCGCCGGACACGGCCAACAGGTCCGCGTCGAGTTCGATGGGTGCCTCGTCGGTCGGCAGGCCCGCCTCGTCGATCGCGCTGACGGACACACCGCTCAGGCGACCGCCCTCCCCGTCGCCACGGGTGGTGACGACGGCGCTCCCGGCCATGATCGGTACGCCCGCCGAGGCAGCGAGGCCGCGAGCGGCGTCGTCGATCTTGCCGACGTCGCCGCGAGAGTCGACCACCGCGCTCACCTCGATGCCCGCGGAGACCAAGTCGGCCACGAGTGGGTAGGCAGAATCGTTGGTCGTGGCGACCACCGCGCGGGTGCCTGCGGCGACGACCCAGCGGTTGAGGTAACTGCGCACCGCGGAGGCCAGCATGATGCCAGGGCGGTCATTGTTGTCGAAGTCGATGGGCCGTTCGTGAGCTCCGGTGGCCAGCACGACCTGCCCCGCGCGGACGTGCCAGATCCGCTCCCGCGAGACCCCCGGAGGCGGCGTGATGCCCAGGTGGTCGGTGCGACGTTGAACGGCCACAACGTAGTTGCTGTCGTAGCTGCCGAAGGCAGTGGTGCGCTGCAGGGCGGTGACCTCAGGCTCCCCCGCCAATTCCGCAACGGTGGCCTCGACCCAGGAACGGGCGGGAACGCCGTCGACCTTCTCATCGCGAGCCGAGAGCAACGCACCGCCGGGGGCGGGTTGCTCGTCCATCAGGATTACCCGGGCGCCGGAGCGGCCAGCCTCTCGGGCGGCGGACAGACCGGCGGGGCCGGCCCCGATCACGACCACGTCGGTGTGCGCGTACTTGTGGTCGTAGTAGGCGTGATCGGTGGCCGGATCCAGCTGGCCCATCCCCCGCAGGTAGCTGGCGGACAGACCGTCGGTGAGCTCGACCGTGGTGGCCGGAAGCATCGACTCGGCCACGTCCACCGGAGTGCGCGCGGCGATCTTGACCAGCGCGTTGGGCTCCTCGACCCCGGAGGCCATGATGCCCCGCGGCCGACCCAGGTACATCGAGTCGCCACAGCTGATGCGGCCTGCAGCCAGCAGCGCGGAGGCAATGGTGTCCCCCGCGTATCCGGTGAACTCTTGACCGTCCACGGTGAAGTGAACGGGCCGGGTGCGGTCGATACCGGAGGCGGCCACGCGATCGTCGGGCAGGCGGAACGGTTGGGCGTTCATGAGGTGCCCCCTATCGGGGTGGTGCTTGAAGTCGTGCTTGTGGTGGAGGCGCCAGTGGTGGTGCCTGAGGAGATCTGGGACGAATCCTCCGTGAGGGATGGCCGGGGCTCGCCCACCCGGTAGACGGTCTTGATCTCGTACGTCACGGTGTCGCGGACGGCGTTGAACCAGCGGCGACAACCGGCGGAATGGACCCAGCGTTCGGCGATCAGGCCCTTGGGGTTGCTGCGGTAGAACAGGTACTCCGCCCACTGCTGGTCGGTCAGCTGGAAAGGATCCTGCGGGTAGGGCACGTGGGCCTCCCCACCGTAGTGGTACTCGGTTTCGTTGCGGGGCCCGCAGTACGGGCATTCGATCAACAACATTTGGCGGCCATCCTTACTAGTGCGCCACGGCGGCGGCGCCGTGCTCGTCGATCAGGACCCCGGTCTCGAACCGCTCCAACGAGAAGGGTTCGTTGAGGGGGTGGGGTTGGTCCGTGGCGATGGTGTGAGCGAAGGCGAAACCGGCACCCGGAGTGCCCTTGAAACCGCCAGTGCCCCACCCGCAATTGACGTAGAGCTGGCCCACGGGGGTTTTGGAGACGATCGGTGAGGCATCCAGGGTGACGTCCACGATCCCGCCCCACGTGCGCAACACATGGGCGCGAGCGAAGATCGGGAACAGCTCCACGGCCGCGGCCATCTGCTGCTTGATCACGTGGAATGCACCGCGCTGACCGTAGCCGTTGTAGGCATCCACACCGGCACCCATCACCAGTTCGCCCTTGTGCGCCTGGGAGACATAGACGTGCACGTGGTTGGACATCACCACGGTGGGGTGCACCGGTTCGTGCAGCTCCGAGACCAACGCCTGGAGCGGATGCGACTGGATGGGCAGCCTGAACCCGGCCATTTCGGCCAACACCGACGAGTGCCCGGCACCGCACAGCCCCACCTTGCCCGCGTTGATTCGACCGCGGCTGGTCTCCACGGCCACGACCCGGCCACCCTCTTGAACGAAACCGGTGACGGCGCAGTTCTGGATGATGTCCACACCCAACTCGTCGCACTTGCGGGCGAAGGCCCAGGCCACATGGTCATGCTTGGCGATGCCGGCCCGGGGTTGGTAGGTCGCGCCCATGATCGGATACCGGATGTCGTCGCCGATGTTGATGATGGGGCACAGTTCCTTGACCTGCTCCGGTTCGATCCACTCCGCATCGATGCCGTTGAGCTTGTTCGCGTTGACCCGCCGCACGCTTTCGCGCACATCCTGCAGCGTGTGGGCCAGATTCATGACCCCGCGCTGGGAGAACAGGAAGTCGTAGTCGAGCTCCTCCGGTAGGCCCTCCCACAGCTTGAGCGAATGCTCGTAAATGGCCGCGGACTCATCCCACAGGTAGTTGGACCGGATGATCGTGGTGTTGCGGGCCATGTTCCCGCCCGCCAACCAGCCCCGCTCCAGCACGGCCACGTTGGTGATGCCGTGCCGCGAGGCTAGGTAGTACGCGGTGGCCAGGCCGTGGCCTCCACCGCCCACGATCACCACGTCATAGGAGGACTTCGGCTCCGGGTTGTGCCAGAGGAAGTCGGGGTGTTCGGGAAGAAGATCGGCCATGTCAGCCCCTTCGGTTTTCTGATGTCTCAGACGCGGTGCGTGTGGTGAGGTGCTCAGCCGCGCAGTCGGGTCATTTCCGGGTCGAAGAGCGGGTCTGCCGTGACGGTGGCGGGAATGCGGGTGCCGAAGAAGTCGATCTCCACTTCATCCCCGAGCTGCACCGAGGAGGGCAGGTAGGAATAGGCGATCGGCTTGCCGAGCGTAAAACCGTAGGCGGCGCTGGTGACGTAACCGACCGGCTTGCCGTCGTGGAAGACCGGCTCCTTGCCCAGCACGATGGACTGTGTCCGGTTGATGACCAGGCACCGCAGCCGCCGGTCCACGGTCTCCTCGGTGAGTCCCTCCAGGGCATCCTTGCCGACGAAGAATTCCTTGTCGGGCCGCACGGCGAAGGCCAGGCCGGCCTCGTACGGGTTGTGCTCGGTGGTCATGTCCGTACCCCAGGAGCGGTAGCCCTTTTCCAAGCGGAGGGAGGAGAACGCTGCCCGTCCCGCCGGGATGATTCCGTGAGCCTGACCGGCCTCCCACAGCACGTCCCACAGCCGCTGCCCGTTGTCCGCGCTGGTGTAGATTTCCCAGCCGAGTTCTCCCACGTAGGACAGCCGCATGGCGGTGACCGGCACTCCGCCGATGCGTGCTTTTTTGGCGCGGAAGTAACGCAGGGCGTCGTTGGAGAAGTCGTCGTCGCTGGCGGCCGTGACCACCTCGCGAGCAAGCGGTCCCCACAGGCCGATGCAGCAGGTGCCGCCGGTGGTATCCCGGACCTGTACCCACCCACCGGGCGCAGCGCCGTCGGTCTGGGCCTTGGCTTCCCGCATGAGGTAGGCGAGGTCGATATTGCCGTTTGCCCCGACTTGAAACAGGTGCTCCCCCAACCGGGCGACCGTGATGTCGCTGCGGATCCCGCCCTGGCCGTCCAGGAGCAACGTGTAGGTGACGGCGCCGGGTTTCTTGTCCAGGTTGTTGGTGCTCAACCGCTGCAGGAGAGTCAGGGCGCCGGGGCCGGAAACTTCCAGTCGCTTGAGCGGTGTCATGTCGTACATGGCCACGGCGGTGCGGGTCTTCCAGGCCTCGACCGCGGCAATCGGCGAGTGGAACATTTGCGACCAGGCGTCGCGAGCCGGTGGGCGCCAGTCGGTGGGAAGATCCTTGAGCAAGCGGGCGTTGGACTCGAACCAGTAGGGACGTTCCCAGCCGCCGGACTCCAGGAAGTACGCCCCGAGAGCCTTCTGGCGTGCGTGGAAGGGGGTGACCCGCAGATCCCTGGGTGACAGACGCGGCTGCAGCGGGTGGAGCACGTCGTAGATCTCCACGAAGTTCTGCTGCGAGGTTTCGCTGACGTAGGAGGGGCTGAGTTGGATCTCCTCGAAGCGGTTCACATCGCATTCGCCCAGGTCCGTTTCCGAACGACCGGTGGTGATCAACTCCGCCATGGCCTTGGCGACTCCGGCCGAGTGCGTGACCCACACGGCCTCTGCAATGTAGAAACCATCCACCTCCGAGGACTCCCCCATGAGAGGGCCGCCGTCCGGGGTGAAAGAGAAAATGCCGTTGAAGCCATCCTCGATCTCGGTGTCGCGCAACCCGGGCAGCAGTTGTTGCGAGGCTTCCCATGACGGCGCGAAGTCTTCGGGGGTGAACTCCAGGCGGGAGGGCATGTGGCGCTCGCTGATCTCATCCGCGGCGTACTCGCCCAGGTCATTGGGGTCCACGGGCATGGGTCGGTGGGCGTAGGAGCCGATGCCGTAGCGGTCGCCGTGTTCGCGGTAGTAGAGGTCCTGGTCCTGGAAGCGGAGGATCGGCAGGCCGGCACCGTTGGGCTGTTCATTGCGGCCCTCGAGATCTGGGACCGGAGTGGTCTTCACGTACTGGTGGGCCAGGGGCAGCAGGGGCACATCCATGCCCACCATCCGGCCGATTTTTGGGCCCCAGAACCCGGCGCAAGAGACGACGATGTCTGCCGGAACGACGTCGTCCGTGGTGCGCACGCCGGTGACCCGACCGCCGGACTGTTCGATGTCCACGACCTCGGTGGAGCCGCGGTAGGTGACCCCGGCCTCGGTGGTGCGTTGGATCAGAAGTTGGACGGCGCGGGCCGCGAGCGCCAGGCCGTCGGTCGGGACGTGCAGGCCGCCCAGCACGAGCTCCTCGTTGAGCAGGGGGTAGAGCGCCTTGCATTCGGCGGAGTCCAGCAGCCGGCCTTCGAGTCCCCAGGAGGTCGCGTAGCCAAGCCGGCGATGCAGGTCGGCCCAGCGGGTTTCGGTGGTGGCCACTTCCAGCCCGCCCACCTGGTTGAAGCAGGAGGTGCCGTCCTTCTGAAGGTCCTTGAGCTTGCTCACCGTGTAATCGGCGAACCGGGTCATGGTCTTGGAAGGGTTCGTCTGGAACACCAACCCGGGCGCGTGCGACGTGGATCCGCCAGGCATGTTCAGGGGGCCTTGGTCGAGAACCGTGATGTTGTCCCAGCCTCGGGCAACGAGTTCGTCCGCCAGGTTCGTGCCGACAATGCCTGCTCCGATAATGACGATGCGCGGTGTGGACATGTGGCACTCCTGACCTGAACAACTTATATATTAGAGTTTCATGTAGCGTAGATAACACTTGTTCACCGGTCAAGGGTGCACTGAAAATCACTGTGGGAGGTCCGGCGGACGTGAGCATTACGGGTACGGAGCAATCGGCATCCAAGCGATCTTCGCTGGCCGACACGGCCTACGAGGCCCTGCGCCAGCAGCTACTCACGCTGGAGATCCGCCCCGGCGACCCGTTGAACGACGCCGCCCTGGCCGAGGGCTTGGGCATGGGCCGAACACCGGTGCGCGAGGCTCTGAAAAGGCTCGAAGCCGACAAGCTGGTGGTGAGTTACCCCAAGCGAGGGACTTTTGCCACGCGAGTGGAAATCACCGATCTGGTCTATGTCTCGGAAATCAGGATGCAGCTGGAGCCGATGGCCGCCTCCCGGGCTGCGCGCGTGGCAACCGCGGCTACGCGGTCGGAGCTTGTGGACATTCAGGAGCAGCTTCGCGGTTTCGATATCGAGCACGCCAGCGTCACGGAAATCCTGACCTGCGACTCCATGGTGCACCGGGCCGTCTACCGGGCCGCGGGTAATCCTTATCTTGAGGACACTCTGATCCGCTACAACAATCTGGCCACCCGCATCTGGTGCATGGTGATCGATCGATTGCCCCGATTGACGGAGCATGTTCAGGAGCACGTGCAACTGCTGCAAGAGATCATCGACGGCAACGAAGAACAGGCCTCTGCTCTGGCTCGCCGGCACGTCGAAGGATTCGAAGCGGCCGTGCGTTCAGCGTTGTTCGCTGCCTGACCTAAGTCTCGCTGGCGCCCGACGGAATAGCTGGGATCACCCGCGCCGGTAGGTCACCAACAGCACCCCGGCGGGCAACGTGGCGCTATCGACGAGGTGGCGCATGCAGAGTTCCAACCACTACAGGTGGCCTGGTGCACCCAATGTACGCCTAGCACGTGACACCGACTACTGGTACAGTCTCGGCCCGTGGGAACGATATGCACTGCGCCCGTGATGTGGCGCTTCTTCACGCACCGCGACCGCCGTTACTGACGACGCGATCGCCCTTTTGCGCTAGAGCGCGCCGTCACCACCGAGATGCCCTGCACCTCGGTGGGGCCACTTCGGTCACTCCGTTTCGTGATCCCACACCCACCGAGGTTTTCCACACTCTTTTCGATGGAGCGCACTCATGTCTCGTTCTCAATTCGGCGGCCGTCACGAACTCGGCCAGAATTTTCTCACCCATAAACCGACCATCAGCCACATCATTGGCCTGGTTGCCCAAACGCAGGGGCCCATCCTGGAAATCGGTGCCGGCGACGGCGCGCTGACCCGCCGTTTGGCCACACTGGACCGGCCTCTCACCGCGATCGACATTGATGAGCACCGCGTCCGGACATTACGCAACAGACTGCCGGGCGTTCAGGTTGAACACGCTGACGCCATGATCTACCCCCTGACTACATCCGTTGTGGTCGGCAACATCCCCTTCCACCTGACTACGCCATTGCTTCGTCGCGTGCTCAGCAGCCATGAATGGCACCGGACCATTCTTCTGACCCAGTGGGAAGTGGCCCGTAAACGCGCCGGCGTGGGTGGGGGCACCATGATGACGGCGCAGTCCTCACCGTGGTACGAGTTCTCTTTGCGAGGGCGTGTTCCTGCGTGGGGATTCTCGCCCCAGCCCACTGTGGACGGAGGGATCCTGGAGATCATTCGCCGTGGACCGCCGCTAATCCCAGCCACTCAGAAGGAGGCCTACGAGCGTTTTGTGAAGGCGGTCTTTACGGGTCGTGGAAGAACCCTGACACAAATCATCCAGAATGCGTGGCGGAATGACCGCGGTCGGGTGAAGTCGGCGCTCGTAACAGCGCGCGTGCCACAGGGGGCGTTGCCCCGGGATCTCACGGCGGAACAATGGGCTGCACTGTGGAAGCAACTCAACGCCTAGGTAAGTTCAGCTCGCCACAGCGCCCGGTCACCCGCTGTAACGGGGTCTCGTTCCACATCATCCAGGTACGAGACCCCAGCAGCGGATTACCGCGCCTCGTACGCCGCATCCAAGAACTCCTTGGCCAGCGGTGCACCGGTGACGGAACCGTAGTCCCCATCCTCGACAAACACGGAGAACGCGAGGTCGCCCTGCGCCACGATCACCCATGAATGAGTCCGAGGAAAACCACCCCGAGCCGGGTCCGGTTGACCGAACTCCGCGGTGCCGGTCTTGCCCAGGACCTCTCCGCCCGGATGATTGTTCAGTCGGTCAAGGTGTCCTTCTATGACCACCGCGCGCATGAGTTCACGCAATTGCGCCGCTTCCTGCTCGGTCAGATCCGATGGCAGCTCTCGGGCGGGCTTCTCTTCAGGCACGAGCTGCGGACACACCGCACGCCCCCGAACCACGCTCGCGGCAAAAACCGCCATGCCCAGCGGAGAGGTCTGAATCCTGCCCTGGCCAATCATCGACGCCGCATGCTCGGTGCCTGCATCGTCACGCGGGATGTTGCCCGAGTACGCGGGAATGCCAATATCCCATTCCGCCCCAATGCCCAGTGCTTCGCCGGCGGTGGCGAGATCCCCCTGACTCACGGAATCGTGTTTGTCGATCAACGCGGTATTGCAACTCTGCGCGATCGCCTCCCGGAGAGAAATGTCGCCCAGATGATCCGGCAGGTAGGTTCCTGCGTTCTTGAAAGTCTGGCCATCCACGGTGATGGACTCCGAGCACTGCACAGTGGATTGAGGCGAGTCACCGTGACGAAGCATCGCGAGCGCCGTCGCAATCTTGAAAGTGGACCCCGGCGCGTACTGGCCGATCGTGGCGGTCGGGTACGCGTTGTCCTCCGGACCGGAGGCCGCCGCGAGAATGTCGCCGGTAGAGGGTTGCACCGCCACGATTGCGCTGGGGCTGTCGGTGTTCTTGATGATGCGTTCGGCCGCCTTTTGCAGATCCGCATCGATAGTCGTTCTGAGGGGTGTCTCCTCGGGCATCTTTTGTTCCCATAACGGCCCCTGGGACATCGGCGGTGCGGAGCCGTCCAGCTCCCGGATCGTCACCCGGAACGACGGCGCCGCGCGAAGTTTTTCGTCGAAGGCCTCTTGGAGCCCTCCCGCACCGATCCATTCGGCATCTTTCACCGCGTCACCCCGCGTCTCAATGTCCTCCGCGGACGGCTGGTGCACCGTTCCCAACACTGCGGTGGCGAAACCGCGGTCGAGCGAAAGCGGCATGGTGGTGGTCATTGCCTCATAGCCGGTAATGGTCTTCAGCGCGGCAGAGTCCAGCTCGAGGAAATCTGACCGTCGCAACGTCAAGGCATCGACGAACGCTTCTGGGCCGTAGGCGGCGACCTTCTCCTGATAACCCTTGGGGTCGATATCGAGTACAGCGGCGAGCTTCTTGGCGGACGCCGCGGCCTGCTCGTCCGTCAAGCCCTCCTTGTTGATCCCGGGGAGGTGAACGTGCTGGTTGGACACCAGAGCGACGTCGTTCTGGCCAAGTATTCGCGCGCGCTCACCAGGAATGGTGGCCAAGGCCAAGCCCTGCCCCTCCTCAAGTTCGGGGTGCAGGATCGAATCCTCCCACCGAACCCGCCAATCACCCTCGACCTTCACGAGCTGCGCTTGCGACTCATAACTCCATGACTGCTCCGGGTCGAACGACGGCCAGGTGAAACCGAGCCGCGCGCTCGCCCCTTCATCGCTTTCATCCACCCCAAGAATTTCAACGTTCGGGCGCTGTGAGCCCTGCATCCGCTCAGCCAGGAACGCTCGAGTGTCCGGAGGAGTCGACACCATGGGCACCCCCGCGATATCGCCCTCGTGCAGCGCCGTGGCCAACTGATCCGCAACCGTGGTGGGGCTAGCTGATCGCGCTGCGGAACAAGAACTGAGCATCGCGGCGGAAACGGTTGCAAGCCCCAGCCCGGACCATGTGAGGAAGGTTCGTCGGTTGGTGGATTCCATGCTTCTGAACCTAGGATCCATCGCCTCCATAGGTCCAATATGATGAGAGGCCAATATCCATAAGTAGGGAGTTATCGTGGCGGTCAATATGACTCGGCTCGCTTCGTGTTTCGTGGCCGTGAGTGAGCACCTGCATTTCGGCCGCGCAGCGGAGCAACTCGGAATGAGTCAACCAGCGTTGTCGCAGGCCATTCGACAGCTTGAAACCGTGCTGAGATGCCAACTGTTCATTCGATCTGGCTCCGGCGTGACTCTCACCCGAGATGGCGAGACGACTCTGATGCGAGCTCGCACTCTGATCAGGGCCGAGCAGGACTTCGTGGCCACCCGCGATCGAGCGGTTCCGTTGCTCGGGATCGCCCACGAGGTTCCCCAAGAGTTTGCTCTTGCACTCATTCAACGTCTGCAACCAGTGACCGCCGTGCGCGGCTCGAGCGCCCAGTGCCTAGCGGACGTGCGTTCGGGAGCGTTGGCCGCCGGCGTCGTCGTCACCCCAGCCCTGTTCACCGGTGTGAAGCCGCTGGTTGGCGCAGCAGCGCAGGTGACGCTCTGGACTACCCGGCGCGGGGGCGCCATCACCACGGCCGCACAGTTGCGCACGGCGGCGGGGGCCGAACTTGGCGTTTCACCGCGTCGCTGGAACACAGCCGCGGCGCAAGAAGTCCAGGACGGTGTGCATCGTGCCGGGGCCGCGGCAGCCCTCACCGAAGTCGAGGACGATGTGGCCGCGTTCAATGTCATCGCCCGAGGCGGGTGCGTGCTCAACCTGGGCCGCGAGGTTCCCGGGTGCACAGGTCGGCGCGTTGATTCCGCCCTGCTACGGGCTGGATTTCAGCTCGTTGTTCAGCCCACCATTCGGGACGACGCTGGATGGGCGGAAGCCTTCACCGCGGTATTCGACCACCAGGATCACTCATGACGTGGCTCGAGGACTCACTGGAACAGATCGCCGACGACGCCGTTGTCGAGTTCACCGTCAGCGCCCGTCACCTTGGCACCGGAACACGGTTCGACGTGCGCGCCGATGTTCCCTGGACTGCGGGTTCCACGTACAAGCTCATCGTGGCGGCGGCCTGGCTGGAGGCGACCGCGGAGGGGATCGTGGATCCGCGCCGCCGAATACTGGTCGACGAACACGTCCGTCGGGACGGGCCGACGGGACTCTCGCTCAGCGATGATCCTGTGGAACTCAGCTACCGGGATCTGGTGCGGTCCATGCTGATCGTCTCGGACAACACGGCAGCCCACTGGATCTGGTCCGATCTAGGGGCCGAGTACATCCAGGAGAAACTGAACACCTGGGGCGCCGATGCCACAAGCATCGTCGACACCGGGCGGCAGGACTTCTCCCGCAGGGAACTGACGACAGGCGACGATCTCTGGCCCAATGAATTGGAAATGTTCACGTCAGAGAAGACCGACCTGCAGCTCTTCAGCGTCACCTCCGCCTCTGATCTGCGCGCAATTCTGGAGCGGCTGTGGACCAATCAGCTTGCGACTCCGGAGCTCTGCTCCTGGATGCGGGCCGTCCTGGGGCAGCAGCTCTTTCGACATCGGTTGGCGAGCGGGTTCGATTACGACGGCGTGGAGGTTGCCGGCAAGACCGGCACTTGGGGGCCGTACCGCCATGAAGCGGGCGCGGTCACCCATCCCGGTGAGCCTCCGGTGATCATCAGTGTGATGACCCGCTCCGCACGCGCTGCCCAGCAGCAGCCCCTCGCTCATGCTGCCGTGGGCCACATCGCGGCCGTGATCGTTCAGGCGATGAGGCAGGGGTGGACAGGGGAGTAATCGCGGGCCCTGGGGCGGCCCTTGATCCCGCCCCGCGCTCGTTCGGTGAGGCCCGCGAGGACAGGGATTCAAGAAGGCAGAGATTCGTAGGACTTTTTCAAGACAGCCGCCGCTGTATCGTTCGCCCGGCACGTCGACATGGGCACCTGCCCGAACTCCGCCCGTGGGATCGGCTCGCGGCACAGCTGAGCCGTCCGTTTCGTATCCCAATTGACGTATACATACCAGCCATCAGCCTCCTCGGATACCGACCGCACCACGCCGACGGCGCACACCTCCTGCCGCTTGGACAGGTACGCCCAGATCACATCACCGGCCCGCATGCTCCGATAACCGCTCCGCAGACACCACCGATCGATCTGCTGCGAGCACCCGATGGCCTCCCACGCGGCGGTGGCATCGGAACGGGTCAGCCAATCCGTCGGCTGGAACTCCAGGTGCGCGGCCGGATTAATCGGCAGCAGCCAGTGCACCGTCACGCAGACTCTCCGGAGGACAGCAGCGCGTCATACCCTTCGCGGTAGGTGGGGTACCGGAGTTCCCCCACAAATCGGTGCATCAGAGATGCGTCCAGCACTTTGCCCCGAGGCGCGCCGCCAGAAGTTGTGGAGCTGTCCGGAGACACGGGGACACCCAGCAACCCGGCAATGTGCGCGGCCACATCCCCCAACAGCGCGGGTTCGGTGTCCACGGCATGCAACAACGGGGGTGGCCCGGGAGACTCCAGCACCGCCTGCAGCACAGTGACCAGATCGTCCCGATGGATCCGATTAGTCATGCGGTTATGAGCCAGAGCATCGCCCCGGCGCACTCGGTCGATCAACGACGTCCGTCCCGGCCCATAAATCCCCGCCGGTCGAACGATCACCAGACCGGGGAACAGTTCCGCCGCCAGCTCTTCTGCCGCCAGCAGCACACGGGCAGTGTCCCGCTCAGGAGAAGGTGCGGTTTCTTCCGTAACGACCTCTCCGTCACCGCCACCCAGCACCCCGGTTGAGGACACCAGCACTACGCGCTTGGGCGCACTTTCACCCGAGAGCAGTGCGCGATGCAAGCCTCGCAAGGCGCCCAAATATGTACGTTCATAGGCATCTACGTCGCGACCGTCGGCGGTCAGAGTGATGACCACGGCATCAGCCGACGGCAACGCAACTGTTCCCGGATCCATCAGATCCAGAGCGAAAGGTGAGATCTCCGCCGGAAGGTGATCGGGGCGGCGTCGTACCCCCGTGGCGCGCCAACCGCGCTGCACAAGTCGCTGCCCCAGGGCAGTGCCGAGATCACCGCAACCGGCCAGAAGTACGTGGTGAGTCATGACTCAAGCCTTTCATTCGCGACCGAGAAGCAGCTGCCCGCGATCACATTCACCGGACGTCAGAAGTTCAGCGGTCACTGTCGAACGCCTGAGCAATGTCCCCGAGCTGCGCCATCAGCTGGTGATAGTCCTTCCCCTGCATGGGGAACCGCGCCGCAATCTTCTCGGGAACCTTCTCGGCGAGCGCGCGGAGATCGCGACCGGCATCAGTGAGGCCGATCAAGCGGCGTCGTTCGTCGTGCTCGTCGCGGCGCCGAACCACGAGCCCGCGCTGCTCGAGTCGGCGCAGCACCGGGGTGAGGGTGCCACTGTCCAGGCCGAGGAGGTCTCCGAGCTGGCCCACGCCCTGCGGCTTGCTTTCCTGCCAGAGCGCGAGCATGACCAGGTACTGCGGGTACGTCAGACCCAGTTGGTCGAGCTCAGATTTGTAGGCGCGCACCACGGCATGGCTGGCGCGGTAGAGGGCGAAACACAGCTGGTTGTCGAGATCCAGCGGAGAGGTCGAGGCGGTCACAGGGGAATTTTAGCAAGAACCCTGGACACATTTAGATTGTGCGCAATATAGTTGTGTCATCTCAACAACAGAAGGAGACATCATGGAACCGATGTACACCGCAGAAGCCCTGAGCACCGGCGACGGCCGCTCCGGCCACGTCAGCACCAGCGACGACCGCGTCTCCATCGACCTGGCCCCGCCCAAGGAAATGGGTGGCAGCGGCAACGGCAGCAACCCCGAGCAGCTGTTCGCCGCCGGGTACGCCGCGTGCTTCCACTCGGCCTTACAGATGGTGGCCAAGTCCGCGAAGAAGGACCTGGGCGATTCCGCCGTGGGCGCCCAGGTAAGCATCGGCAAGGAAGGCGAGGGCTTTGGCCTGTCCGTGGTCCTCGAGGCCGTCATCCCCAACCTGCCCGAAGACGAAGCTCGGGAACTGGTCGAACAGGCGCACCAGGTCTGCCCGTACTCCAATGCGACTCGCGGCAACATCGAGGTCGAGCTGCGCGTCACTGACGAGTAAATCTCTCAATGGAGTTGGGCGGCGCGGTCTCGCTCTGAGCGGGCACGCGCCGCCCGCCGCCGCTCCGGCCTGCCTTCCGACCCACGTCACCTTGCATCCGCTCCCCCACCACTCGAAGTAGGTTCGCTGTATGTCTTCTCTCCGCCGCCGCTCCGCCCGCGAGCGCTCCCAGACGATCACCCGCGTTGTCCTCGGCTCCTTCATGACGTTCGCCGGGATCTCCCACATGACGTTCGCGCGCGATGAGTTTCAGGCGCAGGTTCCGGACTGGATGCCTGTGGATCACGACCTGGTGGTGCTGGGTTCCGGAGTGGTGGAGATTTCGCTCGGTGCGGCCATGTTGGCCCTACCCAAGCATCGTCGAGTGGTGGGTATCGCGCTGGCCACGTTCTATGTGCTGATCTTCCCGGGCAATATCGCGCAGTACGTGGAGGGCACGGATGCCTTCGGGCTGGACACGGACGGCAAGCGACTGGCGCGACTTTTCGGGCAACCCCTGTTGATTGCCGGCGCATTGTGGGCCGGGGGCATCCCCGGTCGCCGTCGGCGAGTCGCATCGCGAGACGACATCTGAGGCTTCGGTTCGCGAGATCTGGGCCTCCTGAGAAGCGATCCCCTGCCATAAATGTCACCGAGGCTCCTCACTGACATCTACGCATTTTCGAGTGCCATGGACGAAGACAGCTCCCGGTGCGCCGCCACCTGGTCCAGTAGCGTCTGCGCCTTCTCCTCGACGCCGGCCACGACGTCCTCACCCGCAACGAATCGCAGCGGAGGGGTCTCCAGGTTCGCCAGCGTGACGAGCGCGGCGCCGAGCTTGGCGGGATCGCCGGGCTGCTGGCCGTTCATGCCCTTCCAGTTCTCAATGGTTTGGGCCGTGCGCTCCTTGTAATCGTCGATGGACAGCGCCGGCCAGTTCGTGGAGGCCTCCTCGACCAGGAGCTCGGTTCGGAAGAAACCGGGTTCCACGATGGTCGTGTGGATGCCGAACGGCTCCAAGTCGAAGCGCAGCGATTCCATCCAGCCCTCCAGCGCGAACTTCGACGATGCGTAGGCCGCGCAGAATTCCTGGCCGATGATGCCCGCGGCAGAGGTAATGGTGAAGACGTGCCCACCACGCTGCTTGCGCATTACCGGAAGAATCGCGCGGGTCACGTTCAGCGGGCCGAAGAAGTTGGTCTCCATCTGACGGCGCATCTGCTCATCGCTGATCTCCTCGAAGAACCCCGCGTAGAAATTGCCCGCGTTGTTGACCAGCACGTCGATACTCCCGAAGCGTTCCACCGCGGCCTGCACGGCAGTCTCGGAGTCGGACGATTGGGTGACATCCAAGGACAGGGCCAGCAGATTCTCGTGCTCACCGATCGCCTGGGTGACCCGGGCGGCGTCGCGAGCCGTCCCGACAACGTTGTGACCGGCGTCGAGCGCGGCCTTGGCCAGGTCGATGCCCATGCCGCGGGCGGCTCCGGTGATGAACCAAACGTTGCTCATGGTGATGCCTTTCGGTCGGAGAAGTCGCCTGGTGAGCGACCGGGTATCCCAGTCAACCGGTGCGCGCCCGAACTAACCAGACCCCTATAAGAGGTGCCCCGCCAGGACCCCTCTGGTTCGGCAAGCATGGGGTACGTTCAATCTCGTGGACCAGCAGGATGACCTTACCCAGTTCCTCGTCTCGCGGCGGGCCAAGCTCAATCTCCAGCGGGCGGGCCTCCCGGACTTCGGGGGACGACGCCGCGTGCCTGGGTTGCGACGCGAAGAGGTCGCCTTACTCGCAGGCATCAGTTCCGAGTACTACAAGCGCTTGGAACGGGGCAACGTCAAGGGCGTCTCGGGGCCCGTGATCAATGGGATCAGCCGCGCACTCCAGCTGGATGATGCGGAGCACTCTCATCTTGAGGCGCTCATCCGGTCGGCAACCATCCGGGCTCGCCCGCCCCGCAGACGCCCGGAACGGACCGTTCCTTCAGATCCTGTCCTGCAGCAGACCATAGACGCAATGTCGACCGTTCCCGTGTTCGTGCAGAACGGGCGGCTGGATGCGGTGGCCACCAACCGCTTGGGTAGGGCTCTGTTCTCGGAGATGTTCATGGACGACCAAATCCCGGTGAATGCCGCGCGCTTCCTATTTCTCGAGCCCAAGGCTCGGACGTTCTATCGAGATTGGGACGCCAACACCCACCAGATCGTTGCGCTGCTTCGTGCCGAAGCCGGGCGGTCCCCCTATGACCAACAGCTACGCGAGCTTGTGGACGAACTGTCATTCCGCAGCGATTTGTTCCACGAACTGTGGGGGTCCCACGACGTGCGCGAACATCGCACTGGCCTCAAGAGCGTGCATCACCCGAGCGTGGGGGATCTCGATCTTTCCTACCTCGCGATGGATCTCACTTCTGAGCCGGGTCTGCAAATGCTGGTGTTCTCCGCAGAGCCGGACTCGAACACTTACCTCCGGTTGCAACAGCTGTAGGAGCTGAAAGCCCCCTCATTACGAGGTCAGGTGTACACCACTAACCCAGACACCCGTTAGGCCACCCCTAAAAACCTTGGCAGTCGGACTCGACAGTTGTAGAGTGATCGTCATCACTCGCAACCTCTCCAGGGTGCCCTCTAGGGCTTCTCATCTTTGGGACCGAGAGCGTGGAGTGCACCCTGGAGGATCCAACCATGCACCCGATTCAGGGTCCGGGGTCCATGAAGGCAGAATTCACCAAATCAACGGCGATCCGTCCACACCTCTTTGTGGGAAATGTCAGACGTCCGCTCTCAGGGTTGGGTTCAGGGCCACGTTGCACTCGTCGGCGACGCCGTCGTCCTCGAGCAGAGGCTGCCCAGGCGCAGTCGTGCCACTTCGCGCGACTCATGTTCGTGGGTAACTCAAACCCCGCGGCTCCTCGCGGCCGTGGGGACACCCACTAGGAGCAACACATGATCGATGAGACACCGTCCGAGCAACGTCAATCCGTACGACCGAATAAACGGAGGAAAACGTGGCCGTTGTGGCTACGAATCACGGGAACTGTAGTCGGTACAGCGCTCACCTTGCTGGGTCTCCTGTGGGCACTGCAAGGTGCCGATCTAGTTCGGATCGAACCCATCGGGTGTGTGGCGAACTGCGAGCCGATCACCGAAGGATCGATCGGGTGGCTTGCTACCGGAGTTCTGGCCGCGCTGGTGGGTCTGTGGTTGGTATATGTCGCCATCCGTCGACGCCGCTGACTCACCTTCCCGGCCAACCTCTGCGCATGGAGCACTACGCCGAGGGGTGGCGAGTGCATCGGCCAGCCTCTGGGTGGAGTTACTTTGGGCCGCGGTCACCGGTCACGCAGTGAAGGCTATTCATGTGACGTTTCGACCCCGAGGTCGATGAATCTGGCCAGCCGACACTTCAGTTCCACCGCGGACTGTCGCTGCATCTGCGGGCTGGTGATGTTGGACAGGAACAACCCGTCCATATAGGCAATCACGTCTCCTGCCAGGAGCCGCGCCTCCTGTGGGTCAGCCAACGGGAACAGGGAGGTGAGTTTGTCCCTAAATCGGTTGGTTCCGGCCGTGAGAGCAGCATGGATCTCAGGGCGCCGAGCCGCCTCGAGCATCAGCTCGTAGCGGGCGAGAGTGCGGATCCGACCGACCCCGGACAGAGACTCGTCCAGAATATGCCCCATGAAGGAGGCAGGGTCATTGCCGCCCTGATCCACCAATGCGATATCGAGTTCCGCGAGTCTGGGTGCCGCGGCACCAAGCAACTCGGCACGGGAGCGGAAGTAATAAGACGTGGAGCCTTTAGGTAAACCGGCCTGCGCATCCACGGCTCTATGCGTGAGGCCACGACTGCCCTGCTCTGCCAGCAAGGTGATCACGGCATCCGCAATCCGGGTTCGACGATCCGACACCGGGGGCATCCATACATCCTCTCGACCCGAAAACTCAACAGGCGTAGAGTATCAGGCGGACGCCGAACCCTCCCTCTCGAGACGGAGATGACCATGGCGGACCTGGTAACCATCACCATCTGGGCACTGTTCGTGGCCAACTCACTGTGGCTGCCGCGCCTATCCGGTCACGCGGGTTTCATCAGGTTTGTCCTCGCCATGGCGGTCAATGAAATCCCACTGGTCTTCATAGTGGTGATCGCGGTGAGTCTCGCCATCAGCCGGCGAGGCGATCTACCCACCGGATGGCTAGGCAGAGCCTGGTGGCTGTCTTGGGTGTTAATCGGTGCGGCCCTGGTATGGATACAAATTCGGGCCCGCACAGCTCGCCCCGCTTTAGAATCCGCGTTGTCTAAATCCCTCGGACAGAATTGGCGTGCTGAGATCCGGCCAGAGCTGGCAGGGCAACTGAACACACGCGCGCGTTGGTGGCCCGGCATTCTTCTCCCCTTCCAGCGTCACCGCCGTGATGTGGAGCGGATCCGGAACCTTAGCTACGGGCCCGATCCTCGATTTCACCGGCTCGATATATACCGATCCCGACATATAAAAAGGCCAAACCCTGTTCTCATTCATCTTCACGAGGGCGGATTCGTACAGGGCGGCAAAAGCCGCGAAGCCGTCACACTACTGAATCTGCTGGCCGCCCACGGGTGGCTGTGCATCAGCGCCAACTATCGACTCCGCAGAGCCGCCGAATTCCCGAACCCCCTGGTGGACACTAAGCGAGCCATCGCCTGGGCGCGAGAGCACGCGGATGACTTTGATGCTGATGCCTCGCAGGTCTACCTGGTCGGCTGCTCCGCAGGAGGACACCTGGCCGCTTCCGCCGCGCTCACGCCCAACCAACCGCGGTTCCAGCCGGGTTTCGAGGACGCCAAGACCGATATCGCCGGTGTCATTTCCATCTACGGATACCTGGGTGCGCGTACGGATGATCCCGCAAGTTCACCCGTTGCCCTGGCCCATCACGAGGCTCCGCCCATGCTGCTCATTCAAGGCGCCAACGACTCCATGCTTCCTCCTGGGGCGCGTGGAGGGTGGGCCGACAGCCTGCGCTCGGCCTCACGGTCGCCGGTGGTCTACGCCGAACTTCCCAACACACAGCACGCCTTCGACTACCTGGCCTCGGTCCGCGCACGGGCCACCGCCGACGCCGCCGAGGCATTCCTCGCGTGGGTGCGTTCAAGGGAGCAGCCAGCCAAAACGATGGAGCACCGCATCGACCCGCGCCTCCCCTGAAACGCTAGAGCTATGCTTCCGCGCGAGGACCGCGCACGGAGTATCTGGCGCACAAGAACGCTCGGTTGCGATCAAACTCTTGGAGTTCCAGGTTGAACGCGTCGGTGAACAACGGGCGACCGGAACCGAGGAAGACCGGAGCGATCGAGACCATGACCTCGCCCAACATCCCTGCTCGGGCGAATTGAGTAGCCAGGCCGCCGCCGCCCACAATCCACACATCCTTATCCCCGGCTGCAGACACCAGCTCTGCACGGTGCTCCCCCGGTGTGCCGGAGACCGTTTGGATGGTGTCAGCCACGGGCGTCAGGTCCCGGTGCGTGAAGACGTAGGTGGGCACCTCGTACGGCCACGGCTCACCACTGGTCATGTTGTGGTCCACGATCCATTGGTAGGTGGTGTGCCCCATTGCCAGGACTCCGATATCGGCCATGAAGCGGTTGTAGTTCATGAAACCGTGCGCATCGATTGGCTGAGTGACCAGCCAGTCGAGACTGTCGTGGTCGTCGGCGATGAAACCGTCCAGGGAGGACGCAACGTAGAAGCGGTAATTGGTCATGATTCTCCAATCCTCCTGCGATGCCACAGGATGGGGTCCGGGTCGAGCTGGCCCGCGCCGGCGTCAATACCGGCGCCGGCGAGCATCCACCGAACTAGTTGTCGGCGGTGCGTGGAATAGGTGAGTTCGTGCGCCACGATCTGTGAGAGCAAGAACGACTCAGGTGGATCGCAGAGTGCATCGAGCACCCTGTCTTGCCACGCACCGCGACGGTCGATGTCACGAATCAGAGCGATCCATCGAGGGCCGGTGACTGCGTGCCGCTCGGCAAGTTCGGCGACGCCGTCGGGGCCAGTGAGGTCCGGCTCGGTCTCTCCAGCAATGGAAGCCAGCCATGGTTCTTTGCTCACCACCAAGTGACGAAGAACCTGAGCAATCGATTCATCCGGCCCGTCCCAACTTCGCGGGTGGCTACCGGGCAAGCGAGTACGTCGATACTCCAGATCGCTCAGGCCGCGCGCGGCTACCAGGAGTGCATTGATGTCGTCCAGATCGTGCCGAACGAGTAATCCGACCACATCACCGGCGGGCTGCTCATGCGCCTCACCTGCGTCGACATACAACGCCGTGGGTGAGTGGAAGTGAATTCCGTTGGGCGCCGGCAGCCAATGCCCCCGCTGAGATTCCGGTGGCATCCCCGTGGGTGGATGTCCGAAGGCACGATGAAAAGCCCTCGAGAACCCTTCGACCGAGTCGTAACCGGCACCGAACGCGGCGTCCGTGACAGTTTTCCCGCGCTGCAATTGCCACGCGGCTTGTTCCAGCACGACCCGGCGGCGCAATGCCACCGGCGACTCGCCACTTCCGTTCGCACCTGGCGTGCGAAGTGGAACGGGGAGGTGTAGGCGCCCGCAGCCATGTCTTCAAGGCTCCGATGCTCATCATCGAGCAGCGCATTAAGAAGTCGATGTAGCGGATCGGGTGTGGAAGTGGACATGGTTCAAGTATTCGCCGCCCGGCCGCCACGTGCATGACCGTTCTTGCGCGATCTGCGGGACGGGCGCAGAGCAGGCGACCAGAGCGGCGTCGTCCCCCGCGCAGTCCGTTAAACAGAACCGGCCCCGAGCGAACGAATCGCTCGGGGCCAGAACTCAAGAGGAGGAACTATGCGCGTTCCGTCAGCTCGATCGAAGTCACGTTGAACTTGGAGTTCGCCGTTCCCTCCACGGTGTAGTCGCAGGAACCGAAGTTGCCCGAGACCGTCACGGGGTAGGAAATGGACGTCACGTGATCGCGGTTGGTCGCGCCGTTGGCGGAGTCGCGGTTCGAGTCGTCCAGGCGGAAGCTCGGCGCGAAGGCTGCGCCGCCACCCGGGAAGACACCCGAGTTGGTACCGCCGGCGACCACCGGTGCGTTGTAGGTCTCACCGTTGAGCAGGGTGACCTCTGCCGGGCCGGATGCTGTCAAGGTGGCCTGGGTGCCGGACTGCACGTTACCGCCGGTCCAGTACGAGCCGAAGGTGATCTGCTTGTCCAGCAGGTTGCCGGCCGCCTCGGTGTGGGACGGCGCGGTCAACGAAAAGTCGCTGGCCGAGGGGCAGGACTCCGCTGCGGTTGCTGCGGGGGCCTGGGGTGCCTCCGGAGTGGGCGCTGCAGAAGCGGCCGGTGCCACAGTGAACGAGAGGGCTGCCACGGTTGCGGCGGTCGTCAAAATGCGGTTGGTCTTCTTCATCATGCTGATTCCTCCTTTGGATCAGCAAGCCAACTTACTAGCACGTAACCCCGGCTCGTCAAGGCCGACGACGCCGCTCGCCTCCTTACATTCCTCTCTCACCTGGGGTTTCAGGCGATTTTCAGATGCCTTGCGCCTGCAGGATCGCGATCTTCTGCCAGACCTTGCGGGCCATGTCTGAGGTGAGGGTTTCGATGCCTTCAACGGCATCCAGTACATCCCCGTCGGTGGTGTCCTCGGCGAAAAGGGCCGCTGTCTTGCCGACGAGCGAGAGCATTTCCGTACAGTAATCGAAGTAGTGGGTGAGCTGTTCACGAGTGAGGTCCAGCCCTCCGTCCTCCCGCGATCCTCGCTGGAGCCTCTCGGGCACCTTGGTGAGCTGGTGCATGTCGATCACGTGCGCGAGTGATCGCAGCCGGTGGACGAGTCGCAGCACACGAGCGCGTTCCAACCGTTGCGGCACGGCTACCAGGAAGAAGATGGCGATGCCCGCGAAGACCAGGTTGTTGACCACGGTTTCGAGTAGCGGGAGCCAGTCGATGGGTCCCAGGGCATCCGGACTCGACCAGATACTCGCTGCGGCGAGAACAATGGCACCGCCAAAGATCGCGAGGACCGCAATGATCCCCAGGCGAGAGAGTAGCCGGGCCAGCCTGATGCGGCGCCGGCTGATGCCGCCACCACTGGTGACCTCATCCACGAGTCCCACCAATTCACCGCAAACCTCCCACAGTCCGCGATCCGGGAAGCGTGAGTAGATGCGCTTCTGCAGAGCAGCTGTGGATTCACGGACGGCGGTGCTGTCCAGGTGTTGGTAGCGAGAACCGGCCGGAGGAGCGTCGTCGTGATCGTCGGGCCGGGCGGGGAGTTCTGCGGGATAAGGCACCCATTGAGGGTACGGGACGAGCAGTTCAATCCCGTAGGGCTACCCGGCGGTGAAACTTGGCGATCGACTGAAATTTATCCGCGGGAACTGAGTAGATCGACACCAGATCCCGCAAGATCGGCGCGAGCAGCCTTTCGACCCGTGATGGCCATGGCGAGCGCCTCCGGGGTCCCCGTCACTTCCAGACCTGCTCCAAAGCTCGTCTCCCAACCCCGAGGACGGAACGATAGGCCTCTGATACGCGCTGGCGTGGTGAGGCTGGCCGCCGCTTTGCCAGACGTCAGGTAGGGCAGGAGATCCAGCCAGTCCTCACTTCGGACATCAGCGGCAAGCCCGAGAGGGCGCGCGATATCGCGCAGGTGGATGCAGGTCTCCGCGAACGGGCCCATAGGGCCCACCCTCGGCGGGCTGACTTCATCGCTGGCGTGCTGGCGCAAAAGGGCCACGAGACGCGCCGGCTCAATAACTGCGTTACGGCGCATGATGTGGTCGATGGTGGCGGCCGTATTCCCCCGGTAGCGCAGCGACGTCACAAAGAATTGCCCGAATCCTACGAGCATGGGCTGAAGGAAATGAGCCGCCATATGTCGCACGGTCCAGCCCTCACAAAGTGTCTCTGCACCCCATTGGACTGGGTCGAGGGACTCGAGGACGTCGGCGATCTCACGTCTGTTGCGGGTGGTCCGCGCGAAGATTCCGTTGGTATTCATGACTCATGTCCTGGTTCCTGCCGCCGAGGCTGCGGCTCGTGCCTTGATGTCGTGGTTGAGATCCCCGAGCACCCTGATGGTTGTTCTCAGATCCTGCTCGCTGCACTGCGGAGCAAGAAGGGCGAGTTGGGCGCGTTCACGATCGTGCAGCCCCGTGAAGGCTCGAGAGCCTTTTTCAGTGGGTTGGATGAGCACAGATCTACGGTGTGCCGGGTTGGGCTTGGACTCCACATGACCCAACTTGATCAGCTCATCTACATGGCGTTGAACATTCTGACGAGCCAAGGACAGTCGAGACGCAGCCTGAGGCACCGTCATGGGCGCCCCGTCCAGCAGCACTTCCATGACCGCCCGAGACCCTACGGTCCAGCCCAAGTCACGCACCTCCGCCTCAACGACCCGTGCAGAATTGAGCACCATTGGGCGAACAGCTCTGAGAATCTCATACACGGTGTCTCCACGCTTCATCATGACATCAATGATGTCATGATGAAGCGTGGACGGCAAGAGATGCTCTGGCCACATCCGCGATAGCACATGAAAAGGGCCGCCAATCCTTTCGGATCGACGGCCCTCCCCAGCTAGAACATCAACTCACCGGTCGAACCGCGCTCCCGCAGGGTTCGGCGGCAGCAGGTAGAAAACCAACAGAATGAGCGGCCCAAGGAACGGAATAAGACTCAGTAAGTACAGGAATCCGGACATGTTCACGTCGTGCAGTCGCCGCACGGCGAGCGCGATGCTCGGAATGATGTGGGCCAACAGGAACACGAGGAACAGCAGCGACAAGAAGATCCCCAACCCGTTGGGCTCACTCCTCACCGAGTATGAGTAGGACGTCGCGGATGTGACCGTATTACTGTTCACTACCTCGCTGCCAACCGTGCCGATGAGCACCATGAACAGGCCGTATACCAGGAACATGAAGAGTGCGACCCACCAGTACTCGGATCGGCTGGCGCGCCCGGAGAACTGTGCGTATTTCTTGTAGAACCGCTTGATGGCTTGGCCGGGACCCACGGGAACGCCCGGCTGGGAACCTCGTTGCTGGTACCCGCCCTGGTCGTAACCGGGTGCGTCACCGGGCCGATACTGGTCGATGGCCGGAGCGGCGTCGTAATGGGTGGAATCGCTGGTCTGCTGGTCTCCTGGCTGGGAGCCATAAGAATGGGGGGTGCTCATGTCATGCCCTTCACAATTGCGAACGTTGTGATTAGAGACACTATCTCCTGAGGAACAGCTGTAGCACTACCTCGCGCCAGAACGTTATGAATTCGATGTCCGGCGCCGCCATTACCCGACGACCGCCACCAGCAACAGCGGACCCCACAGGAACATGTGCGCGCCATTGCCGATCATCAACCCCAGCGGCGCCCTGGAAGGTCCAAATGTCACAGGCTGCCACAGGGGGATGTGGCCGAATCTCGTTTTCGTTGAGCGGAGCGACCCACGCGCGACGTTTGCAGATCAACCCGTCCCGCATTGGGGATTTCTCACATATCCGGGCCCCTCAATAGCGGCGTCGAAGGCGGTTTTATCTTCAAGATGGCAGGCACCGAAGCCGGTCCAGGTGCGCCCTCAGGTCACCACTGGCGACCCCTCATACACTGCAAACTCGGGACGGCCCTGGTTCTTGTAGGTCTGAATGGTCAGCCCGCCCGGGGTGACTCGACTACTGACAAGGCGGAACCCAATCGGATCCATGCCATCGGGGAAAAGGCGGCGCCCCTGGCCCACTACCACCGGCGCTATAACCAGGCGCAGCTCGTCGACCAGGTCCGCAGCAAACAGACCTTGGGCAAGCACCGAGCTGCCATGGACCTGCAAGTCCCGGCCCAGCCGTGATTTGAGTTCGGCTACCTGCGCCGCGAGATCTCCCGAGAGGATGGTGGTGGGGTTCCATTCGGCACTGGTTAAGGTCTTAGATGCCACGTATTTCGGCAACCCGTTCATGAGCTCGGTGAACGGGTCGTCCGGGTCGGTGATCTGCGGCCAATCCCGGGCGAATGCCTCGTAAGTACGCCTCCCGAACATGAGGGCATCGGCTTGTTGGAGCCATTCGGTGCATTGCTGGATGAATTCCTTGTCCAGGTAAGGAACGAACCAGCCACCCCGTTCAAAATTCCCGCTGCGGTCCTCGTCCGGAGATCCCGGTCCTTGCGAGACACCATCGAGACTGACGAATTGCATGACAGTTAGTTTCATCGGTCAGGGTCCTTCCAAGTCCTACATTCTGTGAATTCACGAGCCGACCCGCGCTTGCGCAGGATCTGTACAACGCCGCCGCAGCCAGTAGCCAACCACTGCTACCAGGAGCAGTGGACCCCACAAGAAGATGGGCGCGTAGCAAACAATCATCAATACCCGCCAGAGCGCGGAGGGTACGGTCACCAGAAAAGCGGCCCAGGCCGCGAATTTGGCCCACGTCTGCGGAGAAACCGCGGGGCCGGGTTGCGCATTGATCAGATTGGATGCCTGGGTGGGCATGTTCTCAATCTAGTCCTGAACCGCGCCATTAATAAGGCCTCATGCCGCCCTCGAGACCAACCAGCTGTTGGGGGGAGGTCCCCGGCTCATTACGCGGGTTCGTAGACGACTCCAAGCAAGGAACCCTCACCTTAACTCCAGGGAACGGGTAGGTTAACGGTATTCGTTTTCTGTGAGCCCGGGTCGAGTACGGGCAGATCCCACAGGTGTTCGGCGACCGCACGGACATCGCACGCGAGGAGTTGTCATGGCCAGCCGGGTTCATCCTGCAATCCGACAGGTTGGCGTGGTCCTGGGGTACCTCTTGGTCTACGTCATGATCTGGGCGGGCCTTGCCATGCTCATTGCGGCCATCGGCATTCGCTACTACTTCGGCAAGATCTCATTCGGTCAGATGCGCCTCAACATCGTCACCGTGGAGACGGACGGCGGAGGTGGCCCACTGGTCTGGATGGGGATCCTGGGTATCGGCGTGCTTCCCCTGGTTGTCACCATCGGCATTGCCGTGTGGCAGTATTTCCGGCGCCGCAAGCGCCGTCGGCTGGGCTGTGACACCCGGCCCCAGGCCAAGAAATGGGCCATGCGCGGCCTCTCGACCGCCTTGGTTGCCGCGGTCGCGGCCGGCGGGACCACGGCGTTCGCCTCCACCGTGGGCATCGGCGACTACATCCGCTCGGCCAGTTCGCCGTACAACATGGGCGACTACTACGCGGAACCCACTGTCACCGGCACCGAAGCCAAGCGCAATCTGGTGACCATCTACTTGGAGTCCGGCGAGCAGACGCTGGCGAACGACGAGCACTTCGAGAAGGACGCCTTCGCTCCCCTGAAGGACGTCACCCGCCCCGAAGACGGCTGGCAGAGCATCGAGAACTTCGACCAGTACGAGGGCGGCGGCTGGACCATGTCCGGGTTGGTGTCCACGCAGTGTGGCGTGCCGCTCAAGGGCGTGGGGGCGTCCGTGGACAGCGGCTCCCCCGACCAGCTCGTGGGCAGCATGAACAGCTACCTGGGCGGTCTCACCTGCCTGGGTGACATCCTGGCGGAACAGGGTTACACCAACGTGTTCCTGGGCGGCGCCAACCCGTCCTTTGCCGCGAAGGGCACGTTCCTGGCAAACCACGGGTACACCAAGGACGTGGGTCTCGACGACTGGCGGGCCGCCGGGGAGCCCGAAGAGAGCTTTCGCAGCGACTGGGGCCTGAGCGACGAACGCCTGATGGCCAACGCCAAGAACGAGATCGACCAGCTCCACGCCACCGCGCAGCAGACCGGTCAGCCGTTCAACCTGTCCATGCTCACGCTGGACACCCACGAGCCGGTCCACATCTACGACTACTGCACCGTGGACACCGAGAGCGAAGTGACCTCCGCGTTCTTCTGCTCCATGACCCAGGTTGCGGACTTCGTGGAATATATGAACCAAATGGGATATCTCGAGGACACCTCCGTGGTCATCATGGGTGACCACCTCAAGCACATGAGTGCCGGCGACGCGTTCCACGAGCAGCTGGGCGGACACACCAACCGCACGATCTTCAACCGGATCTGGGTTCCGGGCGAGACCGGCACTCCCGAGACCCGCTCCGACGCCGATCAGCTCAACATGTTCCCCACCCTGATCGAGGCCGCCGGGCTGACGCTAGAGAATCGCGAGGCCGGCCTGGGCGTCTCCGCTTTCTCCCCGGACATCCCCGGGGATTCCGCGCAGAGTTTCGAACCTGATCCGTACAAGGACCTCTTGGAGTCCCGCTCGGAGCAGTTCTACTCCGAGGCCTGGGCGGCCCGCACCGCGCCGTAACGCGGTCCGTTCGGGATCCGCCGACGACGCCGCTCGCGTCCGACGGCGTTAAGGCGCCGTTGACGCCGGGCACAGTCCCACCCGGTGGCAATGCCGCTCGCGCCCTTGGTCAGGCGTCCGCGCCGAGCGCCTCCAGCACAGCGTCCCCGTACTCCACGAGTTTCTTCGCGCCGACGCCGCTCACGGCACCCAACGCACGCACAGTCTCCGGCTTCGCTTCCACGATGCCCACCAGGGTGGCATCCGAGAACACCATGTAGGGCGGGATCTGCTTCTCCTTGGCGACTGAGGTGCGCCATGTCCGCAATGACTCGAACGCTTCGCGATCCGCGGTCTCCAGACCCTCGGCGGCCGATGCGCGAGCGCCCCCGGCGGAACGAGCGCGACCGCGAGCGGGCGACGTCGGCGCCCTGTCCACCGCCAAGTCCAGGGTGACCTCGCCGCGCAGAACGGGACCGGCGTTCGGGCCGGGCACCAGCACGCCGTAGTCGCCCACGGCCTCCACGATCCCGCGCGCGAGGAGTTGCCGCAGCACCGAACGCCACTCCCGCTCGGTGAGCTCCGTGCCGATCCCCCACACGCTGAGCTCGTGGTGGCGCGATTCGACGGAGCGTTCGTTCTCGCGACCGAGCAGAATGTCGAAGACCTTGCCCGAACCGAACTGCTGGCTGCGCTCGCGCTGCAGCCGGATGAGCGTGGACAGCAGCTTCTGCGCGGGCACCGTGGCGTCCCACATCTTGGGTGGTTTGAGGCATGTATCGCAGTTGCCGCACGGCTCCGACTCCTGCCCGAAATACCGCAGCAGCTGCACGCGGCGGCACGAAACGGTCTCGCACAGGGCGAGCATCGCGTCCAGGTGCGAGCGGGCGTTGCGCATGTGCAGTTCGCTGCCCTCGCCGCGGTCGATGAGGCGGCGCTGGTTGACGACGTCGCCCAGGCCGTACGCCATCCACGCGGTCGACGGAAGTCCGTCGCGTCCCGCGCGGCCCGTCTCCTGGTAGTAGCCCTCGATGCTCTTGGGGAGGTCCAGGTGGGCGACGAAGCGCACGTCCGGTTTGTCGATGCCCATGCCGAATGCGATGGTCGCGACGATGACGATGCCCTCTTCACGCAGGAACCGTTCTTGGTGGTCGTGCCGGACGGACGCGTCGAGCCCCGCGTGGTACGGCAGGGCCGCGATCCCGTGCTTCTCCAACCACTCCGCGGTGGTCTCAACGCTTTTGCGGGAGAGGCAGTAGACGATGCCGGCGTCGCCGTCGTGCTCGGTGCTGATGAATTTCAGCAGCTGGTCGCGGCCGCGGTCCTTGGGTTCGATCCGGTACTGGATGTTGGGGCGATCGAAGTTGGAGACGAAGTGCTCGGCGTTCTCCATGCGCAGGCGCTCGGTGATCTCACGGTGCGTGCTGCGGGTGGCCGTGGCCGTCAATGCAATCCGAGGGACGTTCGGGAACGCGTCCGCCAGCACAGACAGACCCAGATAATCGGGGCGGAAATCGTGGCCCCACTGGGCGACGCAGTGTGCCTCATCGATTGCGAAAAGGGCGATCTGAGCCCGGCGCAGCAAGTCGAGGGTGCGCGGCAGGATCAAACGCTCGGGCGCCATGTAGAGCAGGCCGATCTCACCGGCGAGCAGTTGCTGTTCGACCGCCTGCGCTTCCTGGAAATCCAGGGATGAGTTGAGGAACGCCGCGCGGATGCCGACCGCTTCAAGCGCTGCCACCTGGTCGGACATCAGTGCGATCAGAGGCGAAACCACGATCCCGGTGCCCTCTCTGAGGATCGACGGGATCTGATAACACAGCGACTTTCCGCCACCGGTGGGCATGAGAACCACCGCTTCTCCCCCGTTCATCACCTGGTCGATGATGGCGGCCTGCTCACCGCGGAACTCGTCGTAGCCAAAAACATCGGAGAGGACGCTCAGGGGTGTGGGGGCGGCGTCGACGGTCTGCATAGCGGTGTGGTGGTCCTGCATGGTCTCCACACTATGTCCGGCGGGGAGGTCCTCGTTACGGTGCGCCGATATGCTCTTGGATCAGCGCAGCAAAGCGCACGCGACTGACGTTGTTGGGCAGCTCGATGGGGCTGCGCCGCCGTGTGATCTGCTTCCCCAGCGGTCGAAGAATTCTTGCTGTGTCCAAGCGGCGTCCAATGAGCGGTCGGGAGTCAAGTCGCCAAGAGAGCTCCGGATGCTCTTCTC
This sequence comes from Kocuria sp. CPCC 205235, assembly GCF_040980905.1. Taxonomy (NCBI): domain Bacteria; kingdom Bacillati; phylum Actinomycetota; class Actinomycetes; order Micrococcales; family Micrococcaceae; genus Kocuria; species Kocuria sp. CPCC 205235. Next base: position 194 of record NZ_JAVKPR010000022.1, on the reverse strand, counting down.
GGATTTCCAGCAGTGTGTTGAGGTCCGCAAGATCCTTTGTCGAATGCCTGCTACTCCAGCTGTGAGCCTTGAGAATCGCTGCCACCTCCACAGACGGCACACGTGTTTGATATTCAATAATCTGGCTCTTCACAATCGAGGGTGTAGTTGCGGTCTGAAGCCGCCGGCCTCGAGCAGGCTGCGGGCGATGTAGT
>NZ_JAVKPR010000110.1:0-513 GCF_040980905.1 Kocuria sp. CPCC 205235 | reverse complement strand
TGTTCGTGCGTAAGGTCCGGACGGCGTCGGGGGCGACGGCGGTGCAGATCGCTGAGCGCCGGGGCGGGCGGGACAAAGTCCTCGAGCACCTGGGCTCAGCGCACACCGAGGCCGAGCTGACCGCGCTGTTGGAGGCCGCCCGGGTGAAGATACACCCGGGTCAGGGCGAGCTCGACCTGAGCGCGGGCGCGGTGCCGGCGGGGCAGTCGGTGATCACCGGCAAGTGCAGCGCACTGCTGTGGCACGTGCTGACCAGCGCGTACGCCAGGTTGGGGTTCGATGCCCTGGGCGATGAGGCGTTCAAGGCGCTGGTGCTGGCGCGGATCGTGGAACCCACGAGCAAGGCCGACTCGCTGCGGGTGCTGGACGAGCTCGGTGTGCCGCACGCGTCGCTGCGCACGATGTTCCGGTGCCTGGCCCGGGCCCAGGAACGCGGCTACCGCGACCAGGTCGCCGCGGCGTGCTTCGCCCACGCCGCCGGGCACGGGGACCTGTCGCTGGTCCTGTACGACG
>NZ_JAVKPR010000109.1:0-514 GCF_040980905.1 Kocuria sp. CPCC 205235 | reverse complement strand
CTCCGTCACCCGGGCGCCCCGGATCTCGACGCCCACGTCGGTCCCGCCCACGAACACCAGCTCCCGGTCGGGATCGGTGCCCTGGGCGAGCGGGAAGTCGCGGGCGGCCTCGACCACGGCGCCGCCGTCGGAGAGGTCCACCCCGCGGTCGAGGCACCACCACGTGAGGGCGCGGTACATCGCGCCCGTGTCCAGGTAGGCGAGGCCGAAGCGGCGGGCCACCTCCTTGGACACGCTGGACTTGCCGGAGCCCGAGGGTCCGTCGATGGCGACGACCAGCTGGCGTCCGGCGGCCGCCGGCGCCCCGGTCCCGGGTGCTGCGCTGCGGGCGGTGTTCGTTCCGGTGTTCACTGCACGACCTTCCATCCGCGCTCCTGGAGCGCCTCGACGAGTTCCTTGCGGCGGTTGGGCAGCACGGAGACCTCCACGAGGCCCACGGGCTGGCCCGGGGAGTGCTCGAGGCGCAGGTCCTCGAGGTTGACGCCGATCTCCCCGATCTCGGTGAGCAGCCGGG
>NZ_JAVKPR010000021.1:0-43325 GCF_040980905.1 Kocuria sp. CPCC 205235 | reverse complement strand
ACTACATCGCGAGATCGCTGCTCGAGGCCGGCGGCTTCAGGCCGCTGCTACACCCTCAAATGCGATGAGCCAGATAACTCGCGTCACACTTCAGTAGATGCAAAGCTCTCCGTGCGCTGCAATTCGCCGTTTCCTCGCCCAGGACTGATTGACTGGTGCCCATGCGAAGCGTGGAACTTGCGGATGTTTGGGATGCCCGCCCTGCCGACCGGGGGTTCATGACTGCTCTGGCCACCATGTCCTTCATCGGACTGGGCCTGGAACTGGTGGTCGACGGTTCCGTACTCACGGTCACCGGTGACATTCCCACGTATTACCCGTTGGCGTTGCAAATTCTTTTCTGGGTCGGATTGGGCCTGGCCTGGCTCGCACTCGCGCGCCTGTTGGTCGCTTGGTCCCGCCGCCGTGGCGTGGACCCGATGCCCTCCGAGTTCGGCACTCCGCTGAGTCACCGGACGTGGTCCAGGACCTTCGTGTGTTTTGTCGCCGCCGTTCTCGCGGCCATCGTGTTGCCCGTGTTCGTCACGGACTCGTGGAGCATGGCGCCGGTCCGGAACTATTTCGAGCTCTACGAGATGTACGGACCCGTTGCATGGTTGCCCATGGTCGCTTGGCTGGTCTATCACGTGGGTCGGGCGTGCCTGATCGCGAGCTTCCTGGCATACAGCCACCGCGCGTTACGCCTCCGCTTCTCGTTTCCGGCCGCCGGCTTCATTCCCTGGGGCGGAGTCGTGGTGGGAGTGTCACTCGGAGTGGTCATGTTCCTGGCTGCGGGAGGTGCCGTAGCAATAGCGACCCTGGTCAGCACGCTCTTGTTGGGAATCATCCATGTGCTCACGGGAGAGTCGTTACGCGCCACCGCGGTATTCACGGCGTTGGTGTTCCTGTTCCTCTAGGTGGTCCGCTGGTGCGTCGGTCCGGGCTCAGGACACCTTGCTGATGGGGGCGTAACGCAGCAGGAGTCGCTTCTCCTCCGCGCCGAAGCGCACCTTGGCCACGGTTTTGTCCCCGGATCCTTCGAGGGAGATCACGGAGCCTCTGCCGAATGCCGTGTGCTCCACGGCGTCACCCACGGACAGCGCCGGGATTTCTTTGCGCGGCTGCACTCGCCCCGCCGACGCCGCTCCAAGCCTCTTGAAGGACGCTCCCGATCCGGCCCCGGCCGCCCAGGAGGATCCGCTCATGGCACCCCGCCGATCCCCGCCCGCGTGGATGGGTGAACCCCATCCCAGGCCCGAGGAGGCCGACCCTTCGCGTTTCCAGTCCAACAGGTCGCCCGGAATTTCCTCCAGGAACGGACTGGGCGGATTGAACTGCGATTGACCCCACATGGAGCGGGATTCCGCGCGCGTGAGGTACAGCCGTTGCCGAGCGCGGGTGATGCCCACGTAGGCCAAACGGCGCTCCTCTTCCATGCTGGAGGGGTCCAAGAAACTGCGCTGGTGCGGGAAGATTCCGTGCTCCATGCCGGTGAGGAACACGACCGGGAACTCGAGTCCCTTGGCGGTGTGCAGGGTCATCAGCGTCACGACTCCCTGTGACCGGGCTTCCTCGACCTCCTTGGCGATCTGCTGCGCGCTGACCGAACCGTCCGCGGGTTCGGGCTGCTGCGGGATCTGATCCGCGTCCGCCACAAGAGCCACGTGCTCGAGGAACTCCCCCAACCCCTCGTCCGGGTGGTCCTTCTCGAATTCGCGGACCACGGCCACGAGCTCTGCCAGGTTTTCCACGCGGGATTCATCCTGGGGATCGTTGGACGAGCGCAGCGCCTCCAAGTACCCGGATTGCTCCAGGACGGCCTCAAGCACAGTGGTCACGGATGAGGTGCGCGACAATTCCTCGAGGTCGTCCATGAGTTGCACGAATTTCTCCACGGCATTGGCGGATCGCTTGGCCAGCCCGGGCGCCTCGTCCAAGCGGTGCATGGCCTGACTGAAGCTGATGTTCTCTCGATCCGCAAGTGCCGCAATTGCACCTTGGGCCCGGTCGCCGATGCCCCGCTTGGGTTCGTTGATCACGCGCCGCACATTGATGTCGTCTTCGGGGTTCGCAATGGCGCGCAAATATGAGATGACGTCCTTGATTTCCTTACGCTCGTAGAAGCGCGTGCCACCGACCACCTTGTACGGCAGTCCGACGCGCATGAGGATCTCCTCGAGGGAGCGCGACTGCGCGTTGGTGCGGTAGAAGACGGCCACGTCCCCGGGACGCACACCATTTTCGTCCTGGAGGCGGTCGATCTCCTCGGAAATGAAACGAGCTTCTTCGTGCTCGTTCTCCGCGGCGTAACCGATGATGGGTGCGCCGCTGCCCTCGGCCGTCCAAAGCTTCTTGTCCCGGCGACCCGAGTTCTGCGAGATCACGGAGTTGGCCGCGGACAGGATGTTCTGGGTGGAACGGTAGTTCTGTTCCAGCAGGATGGTCCGGGCCGAGGGGAAGTCCCGTTCGAAGTCCGTGATGTTGCGGATGTCTGCGCCGCGGAACGCGTAAATGGACTGATCGGAGTCACCCACGACCGTGAGTTCGGCCGGCGGCAAACCGGTCTCGTCACGGTAGTTCTCCGAGGTGCCGCCCACCAGTTCACGCACCAGGGCGTACTGCGCGTGGTTGGTGTCCTGGTACTCGTCCACCAGGATGTGCTTGAAACGGCGACGGTAGTAGTCGAGGACCTGGGGGAAAGCCCGGAACATATGCACCGTTTCCCCGATGAGATCGTCGAAGTCCAGGGCGTTGGCCGCCCGCAGCCGTTGCATGTAGCCCCGGTAGACCTCGGCAACGGCCATTTCGAAGGGGTCGGTGGAGTTGGCACGGGACAGGAACGTCTCGTCGTCCACGAGCTCGTTCTTGAGCGCGGAGATCTTGTGCTGAATGGCCTTGGGCGCAAAGCGCTTGGGATCCAACTCGTGCTGCTTGGCGACCTGGGTGATCAAACGCAGCGAATCGGCGGCGTCGTAGATCGAGAAATTGGAGGTGAGGCCCAGCGTCTTGGCCTCGCGGCGCAGAATCCGTACGCAGAGGGAGTGGAACGTGGAGATCCACATGGAGCGGGCGGAGTCCCCCACCAGGTCCTCGATGCGTTCGCGCATTTCGGCCGCGGCCTTGTTGGTGAACGTGATGGCCAGGATCTCACCGCGATTGGCTCGCCCCGAGGCCAAGAGATAGGCGATCCGATGCGTCAGCACCCGAGTCTTACCTGATCCCGCGCCCGCCACGATCAACAGCGGCGACCCAGCATGCTCCACGGCAGCGCGTTGCGGTTCGTTGAGCCCCTCCACCAGTTGCCCGGTGGAAGCACCCTGGTGCGCGGGTGTAGCGGGCGCGGACGACGAACGCACCGAAGCGGCCGAGAGCAAAGGGTTGTCTGCGAGGTAATCCATGGTCCGCCCAGTGTATCCAGGCCGTCAGACACCCATTACATCGAGAATTACACGAGGATTGCGCTCACACGTACTTGGGCTCCAGCATGTGGCGACCGTTGGCGTCGTCGACCCACAGCTGCGAGTCCGCCACGGTCACGCGAATTGGTGCCTCCAACCTGAAGTCGTCATCATCGAACTCGTTGGGATCCTGTTCGGGCCCGCCATACGTGGTGAAGACTTCCAACTCATTGACGTCCAGATGACGGATCGCGTGATTACCGGTATCGGCCACCACGATCGAACCGTCGTAGAGAACTTGGAGATCTTCGGGATGGTTGAGCTGGGCTTCATCCGCGGGGCCGTCCTTGTACCCTGCCCCGTGACGTCCGATCACCGTAACCACATGGGGTCCGCCGTCGGGTCGGTCCGTGTCGATCTCGATATAGCGCAACGAGGACGAATCCTTGTCGACGAACCACAGCCGTCCGTCCCCGGATTCTGTGATGGACACCGTGGAAGCGAACTTGGCCTGCGCGATGCGGCCGTCTCGACGACCCTTCTCACCGGTCCCGGCGTATTCCTGGAGGGTGTCGGTGTAGGCATCCCACCGGAACAGTTGATGCCTGGAGGGAACCGCCACGATGACCGCCGAGAGCTTGTGGGACCACACGATGTCCACGATTTTGGCTCCGTCCAGGCACGAGCAATCTATTCGCCGCCGAACGGTGCTGTGATCAGTCTCGTAGAGCGTGAGCGCGGACCCTTGATCCACACGCATGAGGAACCCGTCTGGCAGGCCGATGGAAAGTTCCACAACCGTCACCATCCTTCCGCGGTGCCCGCGGGGCACCTAGTGTCACCGGCGATTTTCCGATGTGTACCCGTAGTCACAAAGCCTACTCCCACGCGACCCACCTGTCCGCGAACTCTCGGCAACGCCCGTGGACCCAGGAACCGGGGATAATGGCTGTCATGGGCATGACCAATTCGCAGAAGGCCAAGAAGTACGGAAAGTCGGCGGGCTCGTCGAAACGCGCGGGTGCCACGGCAGCCCCAGCGCCCCGCAGGGGACAACACGTTCACGAGATGCCCAACGGTGCGCTCAAGGCCGAGCCGGCCAAGGCGTCGTCGGCGTCGATCGTGGTGGGCGCGGTACTCGTGATCGGCCTCGCGATCTGGGCGTACTACCATGCCGTCGTTCTGCCGGGCTTCAGTGAGCGAGCCGCGGGCGGCATGGGGGTTCCGGAGCTCCAGTTCGGCGGCTTCGACCAGCCGTACATTGCGCAGTTCTCGCAAGCCCTCGGCGACACCGGACTGGGCGATTACACCGGGGTCCACGCGACCACCGGCCTGTTCGCGCCCCTCCTCTTCGCGCTGGGATTGCTCTTGTTCTTCGGCCTGAACACCGCCAAGCGGGCCGTGAAGTGGCTGTTCTGGTTGGTGGCACTCGCGTACGCCCTGGTTTTCGTACTCGGCAACCGGGCTCTCGAAGCCGCCGTGGCCTCCCCCGACGACACCGCTCTGGTCTCCTCGGCCTCGGGCCTCGTGTTCGCACGCTGGGCCTTGCTCGCCGCAGTGATCGTGGTGGCCTTGATCGTGAACATCATGGTGGTGCGCCGCAAGCTCAACGACTTCGCGCAGGGCAAGCTCCCCGGCCAGAAACCCCACGACTGAGTCTTGACATGTAAAAGTCCCACCGGCAACGGTGGGACTTTTTCGTGCCCTCGATTGGATTCGAACCAACGACACCGGCTTTAGGAGAGCCGTGCTCTATCCCCTGAGCTACGAGGGCAACGAGAACATAGTTTATGCCGCGTGAACGTCCGCCGCGAGTTGGAACCCCCACAATGGAACCATGACCTTGTTTATCGACCCTCCCCGGTGGCCCGCGCACGGAACAGTCTTCTCCCACCTGGTCTCGGACACCTCGGTCGCGGAGCTTCACGCGTTTGCCGCAACACTGGGGATCTCACCGCGCGCCTTCGATCTGGACCACTATGACGTCCCGGCCCACCGCCACGCTGACGCCATGGGTGCCGGGGCCATTCCCGTGGACGGTAAAGAACTGGTCAAGATCCTCGTGGCCAGCGGTATGCGGGTGCCCGCACGACGCCGCCCCAAACGGTTGGCATCGGCTCTGCACCAGCGCTGGCACAGCTTGTTCCCGGGCATACCCTGGCTCAGTGAGGAACTCGTGGAACGGTGGAGCGAGCCGCATCGCAGCTATCACGATCTCAGTCATCTCCTGCGTGTGCTCGAGTCCATCGAGATTCTCACGGAACCGCGCGAGCACCCGGAGCTGATGGCCGCAGCGTGGTTCCACGATGCCGTTCACCAGGGGCAGGCCGGTACGGACGAACAGCAATCGGCCGATCTCGCGAGAAACCGATTGAGCATGGCCGGTTGGGACGGGGATCGCTGCCGACGCGTAGCCGACTTGATTCTGGTGACCGTGGACCACCGGCCCGCTCCGGACGATGTTGAAGCGCAAACCCTCGTGGATGCGGATCTGTCGATCCTCGGAGCGGATCAGGCCACTTACGATGAGTACGCCCGAGACGTTCGTGACGAATACCGCCACGTTCCGGACTCGGAGTTCGCACCGGCCCGCGCCGAGATCTTGACGCGATTGCTCGACAAACCCGCGCTCTTCCACACCGACCGAGGGGCGGAATTATGGGAGGAACGCGCGCGGAGTAACGTGCGCGTCGAGATTTCAGCGCTTGAGGCGATCGCCCGGATCTGACGCCACGGTCGCGGACGTCTTGGAGCGGCGTCGGCGATAAAGCAGCGTGGCCACGACCAGGCCGACCACGATGCCCACGCCACCGAACACCGACAACCACATGGCTGCGTGGCCCACGAAGGCCGCCACGATGAATCCCACAATGATGCCGGGGATCGCGCCGGCGACCATACCGATGGCGAGGTACGTGAATTCCTGATCCAGGGGCGTGCGCGCTGCGCGTGAGTAATCGGTGGGCATGGTCCTCATTTTAGATCGATCCTCTGAATGCCGCGTGAACGGGGTGATCCACAAAACATGCGTGTAACGCAAAAACACACGAACCCCGTGGTCGGCGGGGTTCGTGTGGTTTTGCTATTTTCTCATCGGGGCCGGGTACACAACCGGTCCCGACTCGAGGCGTGGCACCGTCAAGGACGGGTGCCTACCGCGGATAAGTGAGTGTCTAGACTCAGCCCACGCGGATGAATTCGGGGCCGGAGCCCACGTTGACGCTCTGCTTCACGGTCTGGTTGCCGTTCCAACCACCGTGGATAGCCTGGCCGTCACCGGCGTAGATGGCGACGTGTGCGAAGCCGGAACCACCGTTGGCGTAGTAGGCGATGTCACCGGCCTTGGCCTCGGAAGCAGACACCTGGGTGCCCAGGGACTTGTAGCTCTCGGGCCAGCCGTGGTGGTTGATGCCAACAGCCTTGAGGGAGTTGGTCACCAGCATGGTGCAGTCCTGGGTGACGCCGATCTGACCCTCAGCAGCGCTCAGGATGGCCTGGCCCTTGCCGCTGGCGGAAGCGTTCGAGGACTGCGGAGCCACGGTGGCGGGCTTCTCAGCCGGTGCGGCCGGTGCGGCCGGAGCAGCAGGCTTGGAAGCCTCAGCGGCCGGAGCCGGAGCGGCGGGAGCCTGAGCAGCGGGAGCGTTGTTGTTGGACGCGGGGGTCACAACCGGAGCGGCGGGAGCCTGGTAGGCAACGCCGGCTTCCTGAGCTGCAGCAGCTTCGCGTGCCTGGGTGTCAGCGTTTGCCGGAGCAGCGTGGCGGCCCTGAGCAACGGGAGCCTCGGCAGCCGGTGCCTGAGCAGCGGGAGCCTGGGCGGCCGGAGCAACCGGGGTCACGTTCTTGGAAGCGGGAGCAACCTTGATGGAAGCAGCTTCAGCCGCGGGAGCCTGAGCAGCCGGAGCAACCTCGGCCTTGGGAGCCTCGGGGGCGGGAGCAACCTGGGAAGCGGGCACTGCCTCGACCACTGCGGGAGCTGCCTCAGCCTTGGGAGCCTCAGCCTTCGGGGCTGCCTTCTCTTCCTTCTTCTCGGCCTTCTCAGCCTTGGAGGAATCGGACTTGGCGGCCGGCTCGGCGGTTACAGTCTGCTCTGCGGCGGGAGCCTCGGCCACGACGGCTGCGGGGGTCTCGTCGGAAGCGTTCTGGGTTGCCTGCACGGAGACGGTGGTGGCGAGAGCCAAACCGGAGAATGCAGCAACGGCGGCCACGGTGCGGGCCTTACCGGCGAAGAGGCCGGCGCGAGTCTGGGTGTTCGTTTCGGGCGACATACGTCAGGGTTCCTTACGCGTTCGGAGACCGCCCACAGGCACGGGAGTGTGCTGAAGATCAGCGCGCGGAAACATGCGCGAATCATTCAAGGGTGCGGGCGGAGGGGCACGATGGTGCCGGATCAAAGAAAAGGTGGGGTCATCGGGGGACCCGACTGACGGTGCGGTGGCAGAGCACGTGCCCGTCAAGACGCGCAGTAGCTGGGCGGCGATTGGAGCGCCGCCCAGCTCATGCGGATCAGCGTACGGAGTAGTAGCCGTCCAGCTGCATAGCGTTCACGGAGTGAACCTGCGTGCCCTGAGATGCATTCAGAGCGGAGATCATCTGGCCGTTGCCGATGTAGATACCCACGTGGCCGCCACCGTTCTGGGAGACCAGGTCACCCGGCTGCGGGGTGGAGGTGGGGGTGGCCGATGCGAACTGTGCCCACGTGGTGCGGGGCAGGTCCACGCCGTGCTGAGAGTAAACCCACTGCACGAACGAGGAGCAGTCCCACTGCCCGGGAACGGCGGGGCCACCGTAGACGTAGCCCTGGCCAACACCCTGGAACGCGGTGCCGACGACGCCGCTTGCGGAAGAGTTGGACTGGGTGGAAACGCCCGAGTCCTGCTCGGTGTGGCTGGAAGCCTGCGCCACGCCGCCTGCAGCGGGAGCAGCCGGTGCCTGTGCGGCAGCGGGAGCCTCGGTGGTCCAGGAGTAGCTGGTGCCACCCAAGGAATCGAGCGAGGACACGGACTGGTAACCGTAAGAGGTGTTGCTGCCCAGCTCGACGATGCCGCTGTTGGCCTGAGCCGGGGCAACGATGCCGGCCACTGCAACGCCAGCAGCAGCTGCTGCGATGGAGGTGTTGCGGACTGCGTGCGAGTTGGTCTCGACGCGGTGGCGGGCAGAGTTCTTCTTAACAAAAGTCATTTTGGTTTTCCTCCCTGCGCCTACGAGGTGAGCTGTCGGGTTCGGATGGGAGACATCCGGCCGCACTCCAGCCAATGGCTTCGGTGTGACTTAACCCCAAGGACCCAAAAATCTTGACGGGCCCGAAGTTGGTTCCCCCGCTTCTGCCTTGCGGATTGTGTGTACGGATCACAGGCGATGGCAGAACTAGGCGGTACGCATGTGAGCGCCGATCTGACCAGCGATCGGCACGAAAAGAACAGTACATGACAGATAACGAAATTGTCACGTTTTGGTTACGACAGGTCACGAAACGAGTGCAGACGTGGATAAATGCGGCCTGATTAAGTCGAAATCCCGACAGAATCAGTCCCCCGTTTCGCTGTGGAGTGGGGGTGATTTTACCCTTGAAAACACCCTTTGACGTGGGAGAACACTACCTACCGCGGGTATGTGACGGGGCTCACATGTAGTACACACCGTGATGATCCACACATCCGGGGACAAGCCCAAAGTTGTTATCAAACTCAGTTCTGTTCGAGGTCCACGCGGATCGCTTTGGCGCTCACATGGTCCAGATCCACGCTATGGCCCGTGTCTGTCACGGTCACCAGGACACGCAAATCATCGGAGTCCGAGGGGGCAACCTTGACGTGGGCCCCGTTCAGCACACCGGCTGAGCTGAGGGTCTCGATCAGCTCCTGATCCGCCTGAATGACCTCGGGGAGCAACCGTACGGTGAACGTGGCCGAGCGGTTCTGGGTCGCGGCGTCCAGAAGGTTCATCCCCTTGAAACGGTCGGCACCGACCTGAGGTCCGCCGATGGCGTCCATCCCCGGGATCGGCGTGCCGTACGGCGAGTAGCGGGGTTCATCCAGCAGCGCCATGAGGCGACGCTCGACCCGCTCACTCATTACGTGTTCCCAACGGCAGGCTTCCTCGTGGACATAGGCCATGTCCAGCCCCACGACGTCTGCCAGCAGACGTTCGGCCAGCCGGTGCTTTCGCATGACCTCGATGGCCTTGGACCGACCGGCCTCCGTCAAAGACAGGGAACGGTCCTTGAGGACCTCGAGCAGTCCGTCGCGCTCCATCCGGGAGACCGTCTGGGAGACGGTGGGCCCGGAATGCTGAAGACGCTCCACGATGCGGGCACGCATGGGCACAATGCCCTCTTCTTCAAGTTCGAGCACGGTGCGCAAATACATCTCGGTGGTGTCGATTAAATCGCCGCTCATGGTCCATCCTTCGAGAAATCTGGGTGCGCGTCGAGTAGGAGCGCTCTCATTCGGGGTTTCCTGAATAATTCACGATAAGCATATCGGCCCACTCCGACAGGTACGCCCGCCCCAGCACACTGCGTCCTACCGCAACCTGGAGGGGGCAGAATGGGAACTGCCTCAATGATCCACCACGCTAGGAGCACCGTGTCCGAGTTGCCTGTCATTCCCGCCTCCCTGTTGCCCGCGGACGGGCGCTTTGGCGCGGGCCCGTCCCGCGTCCGACCGGAACAGGTCAGCGCCCTGGTCGATGCGGGCCACAATCTCCTGGGCACCTCGCACCGCCAGGCTCCCGTGCGCAATCTCGTGGGAGAGATCCGCGAAGGGCTCTCCGAGTTCTTCGGACTCCCCGAGGGCTACGAGATCATCCTGGGCTTGGGTGGCGCGAGCACCTTTTGGGACAGCGCCGCGTTCAGCTTGGTACGACGCCGCGCGCAGCACCTCTCGTTCGGGGAGTTCGGTTCCAAATTCGCCCAGGTGACCGACCGCGCCCCGCACCTGGAACCTTCGGACATCCTGCGCGCGGACCCCGGGTCGCGACCGGCCGGCCCCGCACCACGGGCGGACATCGACGTCTACGCGTGGCCCCAGAACGAGACATCGACCGGCGTGATCATGGATGTCACTCGGCCGCAGGGAACCGACCCTGACGCGCTGACGATCATTGATGCCACGTCCGCCGCGGGTGGAATGCACGTGGACATCAGCGAATCCGACGTCTACTACTTCTCTCCGCAGAAGAACTTCGGTTCCGACGGCGGTGTGTGGTTCGCGGCCGTTTCTCCCGCCGCGCTGGATCGGATTTCCGAGCTCTCGCGTTCCGACCGTTGGATCCCGGATGTCCTGTCGCTGGCCACGGCGGTGGAGAACTCCCGCAAGAATCAGACCTATAACACTCCGGCTCTGGCGGGTCTCGTCATGCTCGGCGAGCAAGTGCGCTGGCTCAACGCCAACGGTGGAATGGCGTGGGCCGCCGGACACACCGCAGCCACCTCGTCCCTCGTGTACGACTGGGCCGAACGCACTCCCACTGCGACCCCGTTCGTTGCCGATCCGCAGCATCGCTCCCCCGTGGTCTGCACCGTTGATTTCGACGACAGCGTGGACACCGCCCGCCTGCTGTCCGTGCTCCGTGCCAACGGTGTGGTGGACGTGGACCCCTATCGGAAACTCGGGCGCAATCAGCTGCGCATCGCCACGTTCGCCTCAGTGCCCCAGTCCGACGTCCAGGCATTGCTCGCGTGCATCGACTGGGCCTTGGCCAACGCCCTGTCCTGATCGTCCCGGCCGGTCTCGAAAGCACCTGCTCAAGGTGCGTGGCCCCGGAGAGCTGAGCGGGCGGCGTCGTAGTTGACGACGCCGCCCGCTCGGCTTTAACAGATCGCTCGCCTACTCGACCGCCGGTTCTTCACGAAACCGCCCTTGCTCCTTGCGTAACCGCCAGAAGAACCACGCCCCGATTGCCGCACCGATCAGGCCCGCGGCCACCGCGGACCCCATGCCCCAGCGGGCGCCCAGAGTATCGGTGAGCCAACCGACGGCGGGTGCACCGATGGGCGTGCCGCCCATGAAGATGGCCATGTAGAGGCTCATCACGCGCCCGCGCATAACGGGGGACGTGGTGGACTGCACGTACGCGTTGGCCGTGGTCATGATGGTCATGGCCGAGACGCCACTCGGTATGAGCCACAGCGCGAAGATCACCAGGGACGGCGCGGTTGCGGCACCGAGCGTCGAGAGTGCGAACGCTATGCACCCCGCGAACAGGAACCGCAGTCTGGCTCGCGCCCGCTTGGCCGCCAGTAGCGCACCGGTCACCGTTCCGACGGCGAGCATCGAGTTGAGCACCCCGAACTCCTGCGAACCGCGACCGAATTCAGAGCCCGCCATGGCGGCGAGATATACGGCAAAGTTCATCCCGAACGTACCGATCATGAAGATCGTGGCCATCACGGCGACCAAATCCGGCCGGTGCACTACGTATGCCATGCCCTCGCGGATCTGACCTCGCCCTCGCTTGGTCTTGGGCATCAACCGTAATTGTTTGTCATTGATCGCCAGGATCGCGGCAATCATGGCCGCGAACGTCACAGTGTTCAGCAGGAAGACCCAACCGGAACCAATTGCTGCGACCAGGACACCGGCCACGGCCGGGCCGATCAACCGCGCGGAGTTGAATGAGGTGGAATTCAGGGCCACCGCGTTGGAGAGGTGGGTGTCCGGCACCATTTCGGACACGAAGGTCTGTCGTACCGGCGCATCGAACGTCGCGACAATGCCCAAGCCCAGCGCGAACGCATACACGGTGACGAGATCTGCCACTCCGAACAGCACCATGAGCCCCAGCCCGGCGGCCAGCACTCCCATGAGGGTCTGGGTCACCAGGAGGATCCTGCGCCGGTCGTAGCGGTCCGCCGTAACACCCGCGTACGGGGCCAGCAACAGCTGCGGCAAGAACTGCAGGGCCATGACCACGCCCATGGCGGTTGCATCGTGGTCGGTCAGTTCATCGAACACCAGCCAGGACTGCGCCGTGCGCTGCATCCATGTCCCGATGTTGGACACCAGAGCACCGGTGAACCACAACCGGTAGTTGCGGATCTTCAGAGAACGAAACATCCCCGTCCCCGGCGTTTCCGCTGGGCCGGGGTGCTCGTTGGTTTCACCGGCGGACGAGGGCGCTCTTACGATGACGCCTCGTTCTCGTCGGTCGTCCCTGCCTCTGTGGCTGCGTCCTCGTCAGGTTGCCCGGCGCCGGTTTCGGTGGCGTCCGCTTCAGTGGTCTCGGTGGACCCGGCCTCAGAGCCCGCAGAGGGAGAGTCGGGGTTTTCGCCCTGGCCCCCTGATTCCTCGACCTGGTCGTGGTCTTCCTGATCATGGACGGCCTGCATGCGTTCTTCCCAAGGAACCCAGTCGGGAGCCAGCAAAGAATTTTCGCCGGCCAACAACCCGACCTCGCACACCGTGACCAGTTTGGTCCGGGGCGCCCTGGCCACCGTCGCGAACCAGGTCCATCCTGGATACCCGGACATGGTGCATTCGAACAGGTGGGTCAGCAGTCGGTCCTCGTGCACGTCGATGCCCAGGTGTTCCCCCACGTTCTCCGCACCGGCGGAATCCACGACCGCCTGGCGGGCGATGTCGACGGCCTGGGCGAGCGTGCCGTCCTGTTTGGGCGCACGACGTCGCAGGGTCGCCACCGCGGCGGGCTGATCCGTACTCTCGGCGGTCCCCTCAGGCTGCGTGGTGGTTTCCTCAGACATCGAGCTCATCCGCCACGGTGCGCAGGATGGAGGCGATCTTGTGTCCGTGCGCACGGTCCGGGTACCGGCCCTTGCGCAGTCCGGTAGACATGTCGTCCAGCAGGCGGATCAGGTCTTCCGTCAGCACCGCCATCTCCTCGGCCGGCTTGCGGGTGTTACGAGCCACGGACGGCGGCTTGCTGATGATCGTGGCGGACAGGGCTTGGGCACCGCGGCGTCCGGCGGCAATGCCGAAATCCATGCGGGTTCCCGGCTTAACTGTGGTGACTCCCTGCGGGAGGGCGGAAGAGTGTAAGAACACTTCCTGTCCATCATCCGTTGCCAGGAAGCCGAAACCCTTCTCGGAATCGAACCACTTGACTTTGCCCGTGGGCACGCGGATCACCTCAGTTTCTCTTGTCTCGCTCCCGGCCCTGGTGGGCGGGGCGTTCACGGTCGTCTAAGAACTCTTGAGTCTATCCCCTCGCCGGAGTGGTCCGAGCCGCTGTTCACCCACCGCGTGAGCTGAATTGGTACCTTGGTGACCATGTCTGATCCCACACACACGGAACACCCTCAGCCCGCCCGACCCGTCCGTATCGGAGGCCTCACGGGGCTGGGTATGATCGCCTTGATCCTGGCCGCACTGAGTTCGGTGTCATTGGTGATCGTTCTGATCGCGGCGCTCATGGGTCAGACCGTGTGGGGCGGATTCACGATCTTCCCCGCGATCTTCTTCCCGGTGGCCTTCATGCTCATGTGCATCGAGCTGGCTCGCACGGCGCTCAGGCGACGCCGCCGCTGAACCCGACCGAGCGGCGTCGGACGCGTCCAGACAACCGCAGGAATTGCTTCAGTCTGTGCTCAGGAAACTCCGAGATACTGGCACGGTGAACGATAAGACTCCTGAAGCCAAACTGCTCGTCGTCGACGACGAACCCAACATCCTCGAGCTGCTGGCAACGTCGCTGCGCTTCGCCGGCTTCGAGGTGGTGACCGCGGCCAACGGGCGCGACGCCCTGCTCAAGGCGGAGGCCGAGAACCCGGACCTGGCTGTTCTTGACGTCATGCTCCCGGACATGGACGGATTCTCCGTGACCCGCAAGCTGCGCGCCGCTGGTCGTCACTTCCCCATCCTGTTCCTCACCGCCAAGGACGACACGGATGACAAGGTCACCGGCCTGACCGTGGGTGGCGATGATTATGTGACCAAGCCGTTCAGTCTGGACGAGGTGGTCGCCCGCATCCGCGCCGTGTTGCGCCGCACCCAGCCCATTGAGGAAGAGGACTCCAGGCTCCACGTGGACGACCTGGTCCTCGACGACGACGCCCACGAGGTCTTCCGCGGCGACCGCGAGATCGATCTCTCCCCCACCGAGTTCAAGTTGCTGCGTTATTTGATGCTCAACCCGAACCGTGTGCTGTCCAAGGCCCAAATCCTGGACCACGTGTGGGAGTACGACTTCAACGGTGACGCCTCGATCGTGGAGTCCTACATCTCGTACCTGCGCCGCAAGATCGACAACGATCCGGAACAGGCGCCGTTGATCCACACCAAGCGCGGTGTCGGATACCTGTTGCGCTCGTCCGACAAGCGCCACTGATCTCTTGACCCGGATTTCCCGCAGGTGGCGTTCCGCCTCACTGCGTTCGCAGCTCATGGTCCTCACGGGCCTGCTGCTGGCCACCAGCATTCTCGTGACCTCGCTGGTGGCCATTTCCGTGCTTCGGGACGCCCTGGTCGACAACACGGATCAGGAGCTGAGGCAGTCCGTGAGTTCCGTGTCCACGGCGCTCCTGGACGGCCTCGAGGGCACGATTGCCACGCCGGTCCCCCATTCCGGATACCTGTTGGACGCGCAGGGCAATGTGATTGCCGCGGCGGAGAACAGTCAGGATTCCAGCGCGACCCGGCCGGCCCCGGATCTCTCCGGCATGAATCTGTCCACCGTGGTGGCCAACAACTTGCAGCCCACCACCGTGTCCGCAATCGGCGCTCCCGAACGGAAATGGCGGGTCCTGCCGGCCAAGCTTCAGCACTACGACATGGCCGTGGTGGTCGCTCAACCTCTGGACCGCACCAATTCCATCATTTCTGCGGTGTCCCTGCTGACCTTCAGTTTTGGCCTGGCCACGCTGCTGGCCGCCATGGCGGTGGGGTGGGTCCTGGTCACCAGGGCCTTCGCGCCGTTGCGGGAAGTGGAGTCCACGGCCGCGCAGATCGCCGAGGGCGACCTGTCACAGCGCATGGAGGGTTACAACTCGCAGACCGAGATCGGTCAGTTGTCCATGTCGCTCAACACGATGCTCGGACACATCGAGGACGCGTTCGAGGCCCGCACCAGGTCCGAAACCAAGTTGCGTCGGTTCGTGGCCGACGCCTCGCACGAGCTGCGCACGCCTTTGGTGTCCATCCGCGGTTATTCGGAGCTGTACCGCCACGGTGCCCTGCAGAATCCGGAGGACGTGGGCAAAGCCATGGACCGGATCGAGTCCGAGGCCAAGCGCATGACTCAATTGGTCGAGGATCTGCTCACGCTGGCGCGTCTGGACGAACGCCGGGCAGCCACCATGCAGCACATGGATCTTTTACACCTCGCCTACGATGCCGCTTCCGACGCGCACGCCACCGCACCGGATCGCGTGGTCCAGGTGGTCGGGCTCTCGGACAGCACACCGGAGCAGGCCTGGACCTACGGTGACGAGTCCAAGTTGCGCCAGGTCGTGGCGAACCTGCTCACCAACGCGCTCCGGTACACCCCGGGCGGCACGCCCCTTGAGCTGGCGGTGGGCTTGGAACCGACCGTCGATTCCCAGTTCGACGCCGTGCTGCAGGTTCGCGATCACGGCCCCGGCATCCACGGCGACGACGCCGATCGGGTCTTCGAGCGCTTCTACCGCGCCGATTCCTCTCGCACCCGCGAAACCGGCGGTACAGGATTGGGGCTGTCCATCGTGGCGGCCATCGTGGAACAGCACGACGGCACCGTGAAACTCGAGGAGACCCCCGGCGGAGGAGCGACCTTCACCGTGCGAGTCCCGCACAGTCAGCCTGTGGATAACGCTCCCGTGATCGACTGAATCCACCGGGCGCGGTTGTCGACCCCCACCGTGACCAACGGCTGCCTACGGTGTGAGTGTCCGAGTATTCACGGAAGCTCACACCCACAGCAAGGAGACAGCCATGGCACAGTTCGTGGTCGACAGCGACACCATTGCCGCCAAATCCCAACAGGCCCAAGGCCACATCGAACGCCTGACCGGTGAGGTCAACGGCATGACCTCCACACTCACGGACCTGCAGAATTCCTGGACCGGTACCGCGTCCGCCAGCTTCCAGGAAGCCTTCCGGTCATGGCGAGCTGCCCAGGCCCAGATGGAACAGGCCATGGCGCAGATCAATCAGGCTCTGACGACCGCGGGCAACCAGTACGCAGAAACCGAAGCAGCCAACGCTCGAATGTTTGCGGGCTGATTCGGGTCAGCTTTCCGTCGTGACCTGGTGGTAGCGGAGCAGCCAGGGCCCCATTTCGTTGTGGTGGTCCTCGCGGATCCACAGTGAGCTACGCCGGGTCACGGTGGAGCTGTCGGTGAGCCGGTAGGAGACGTGGTACGCGGTGGAGCCCAGGGCTACTGAGGCGCTGTGACTCACGTCCGGATCCGCACCGTAAGCGCCTCCCTGAAGCTCCGTGACAAAGCGCTGGGCCCCGTTGACGGAGCCGTCGCGGGCCACGTATTCAAAATCATCGTGCAGTAGTTCCATGCGGCGACCCTCGGTAGTTGTGGGGGTCAGCATGGCGGTCTCGAGCGACAGGACGCGGTTGGCGGGGTCCGCCTCCCGGGTGATGCGTTCATGTGCGCTCGAATCCTCGAGTACCGGATCCTCGTTGCCGCTCCACAGTTCTGAGAACAGGTCCGGTTCCTCAAGGGATTGAGTACCAAGGGTCGAGACCGTGGCCGCTGCCGGGGCCGGCCGTTGGGACGGCGTTTCCTGCACGGACCCGTCACGTTCGCGGTAGCCCGGTCCAACGGGCATGTCTCCGGGGGCTCGGCCCGCTTGATAAGCGGATGCCATGGCGCGGGCGCGCTCATCGGCCGCTTCGTTGAGTTCGTGCCCGGCGTGGCCCTTGACCCATTCGAAGTCCACGGTGCGCCCGGCCATTTCCCGGTCCAGGGCCTTCATGATGTCCACGTTGAGGACGGGTTTACCGTCCTTCTTCTTCCAACCCTTCTTTTTCCAGCCCGGCATCCACTTGGTGATCGAGTTGATGACGTACTGGCTGTCGCACAGGATCTTGAGGGGTTCGTCCGTCAGGTGGCGGGTTGACTCCAAAAGGTTCAACACCGCGGTGAGCTCACCCATGTTGTTGGTGCCGTGGTTCCAACCACCGGCCCGCCAGGAGGTCTCGTCGATGAACCAGGCCCAACCGGCGGGGCCGGGATTTCCCAGGGCAGAACCGTCCGCCGCAGCAATAATCGTCATGCCATCATCCTTACAAACGATTCCGACAGGCAGTAACTGACTATTCGTCGGCTTCCGGTTCCGGCATCACCGCTGCAGAGATCACACCGGGCAGCTCGGAGAACTCGACCACGGCACGGTGGACGTCCGTGCGCCCCAGCATCTTGAGCACCATCACCACGTGAGCTCCGGAACTGGTGTACATCCGATCCGTGCGCAGCACCGTGACCGCAAGATCCAATTCCGTGGCCGCGGCAAGAACGGAGCGCAGCACCCCTTTGCCGTCCTCGTAGCGAAGTTCAACGGCCCGGTGACCGGGGTATTTGTGCAGAAAAGCGGAGACCGGTTTGAGCACCAGGGAGACGAACAACTGGATCAATGTTCCGAGGACCGCCAAGGAGAACAGCCCGGCCCCACAAGCCATGCCCACTGCCGCAGCAACCCAAACGCTCGCGGCCGTTGTCAGCCCGTGAACCACGTCTTTGTGCAGGAAAATGACCCCCGCCCCAAGGAACCCGATTCCCGTAACCACCTGCGCCGCGATACGCGAGGGATCTCCCGGTCCCTGCTCGATTCCGGGAAGCACATGGAAACCATAGGCGGAAACCAGCGTGAAAATGGCCGAGCCCGTGCCCACCAGTGCGTGGGTGCGAATTCCGGCGGATTTTCGCCTGAGCTGTCGTTCCACCCCCACAACGGTGCACAAACCGAAAGCGAGCAGCACCGCCGTGGCCTGGGCCCAGAATTCTTCGTCCCACTCCCACACGGTGCACCTCCTGTCTAGCTCCGATCATAGGCGCACGACAGAGCCCCCGGAACGCAGCTGAACTGCGTTCCGGGGGCTCTGTGACGGCTGAACCGCACGAGGCGGTCAAGCGTGCCCTAGGGCACTGCTTACATCATGCCGCCCATGCCACCCATGGGATCCGCACCGGCACCGGCGGGAGCCTCGGGCTCGGGCTTGTCCGCGACGACTGCCTCGGTGGTGAGGAACAGGCCGGCGATGGAGGCCGCGTTCTGCAGCGCAGAGCGGGTCACCTTGACCGGGTCGTTGATGCCCGCAGCCATCAGGTCGGTGTATTCACCAGTTGCGGCGTTGAGACCGTGACCGGTGGGCAGGCCGCGCACCTTGTCCACGACAACGCCGGGCTCCATGCCCGCGTTCGCGGCGATCTGCTTGAGCGGTGCGTCGATGGCCACCTTGACGATGTTGGCGCCAGTTGCTTCGTCACCGGTGAGCTGCAGCTTGTCGAAGGCCTTCTGACCGGCCTGGATGAGTGCCACGCCACCACCGGCGACGATGCCCTCTTCAACGGCTGCCTTGGCGTTGCGTACGGCATCCTCGATGCGGTGCTTGCGCTCCTTGAGCTCCACCTCGGTAGCGGCACCAGCCTTGAGCACTGCCACACCGCCGGCCAGCTTGGCCAGGCGCTCCTGCAGCTTCTCTCGGTCGTAGTCCGAATCGGAGTTGGCGATCTCGGCGCGGATCTGGGCCACGCGGCCTTCGATCTCGTCCTGAGTGCCGGCGCCGTCGACGATGGTGGTCTCGTCCTTGGTGACGACCACCTTGCGGGCGGTGCCCAGCAGGTCCAGAGTTGCGGACTCCAGGGACAGGCCGACCTCTTCGGTGATGACCTGACCGCCGGTGAGGATGGCGATGTCTGCCAACTGGGCCTTGCGACGGTCACCGAAGCCGGGGGCCTTGACGGCCACGGACTTCACGGCCCCGCGCATCTTGTTCAGCACGAGCATGGCCAGGGCCTCGCCCTCGACGTCCTCGGCGATGATCAGCAGCGGCTTGGAGGCCTGCATGACCTTCTCCAGGACGGGGACCAGGTCCTTCACGTTGGAGATCTTGGAATTGACGATCAGGATGTAGGGATCCTCGAGGACCGCTTCCTGACGATCTGCGTCGGTCACGAAGTAACCGGACAGGTAGCCCTTGTCGAAGCGCATACCTTCGGTCAGTTCGAGGTCCAGCCCAAAGGTGTTGGACTCCTCGACCGTGATGACGCCTTCCTTGCCGACCTTCTCCATGGCGGCAGCAATGAGCTTGCCGATCTCGGGGTCAGCGGCGGAGATCGACGCCGTGGCGGCAATCTCTTCCTCGGTCTCGATCTCCTTGGCCGAGGACAGCAGTTCCTCGGTCACGGCGGCAACGGCCTTCTCGATACCGCGCTTGAGCGACAGCGGGTCGGCACCGGCGGCAACGTTGCGCAGGCCTTCCTTGACCAGGGCCTGTGCGAGCACGGTGGCCGTGGTGGTACCGTCACCGGCGATATCGTCGGTCTTCTTGGCAACTTCCTTGACGAGCTCGGCGCCGATCTTCTCGTACGGATCCTCGAGCTCGATTTCCTTGGCGATCGACACACCATCGTTGGTGATGGTGGGAGCGCCCCAGGCCTTCTCCAGAACAACGTTGCGTCCGCGCGGGCCAAGGGTCACCTTGACGGCATCGGCGAGGGTGTTCAGACCCCGCTCGAGTCCGCGGCGTGCCTCTTCGTCAAATGCGATCATCTTTGCCATGTGTTGCGTCCCTCCTGGACGGTTGACAAACAAATCTGTTCATCACGGTGCCCGCGACGGACGATGGTTCGCGCGGGTCCTCACCCGTGCGAAACGCACCTCACCGTGATGGATGGTTTTCACTCGATCGTGCGAGTGGGCCTCCCCCGGACCCGGGGTTAGCAGTCCACTCAACTGAGTGCTAAGTCAATACTGGCACTCGCCCCCGGAGAGTGCAAACGTCTTGAGTCAGGAGAACTCACGTTTCATTCGGGGCTGAAACGCCGAATACGCCTACTTCTACGGACTCTGGGACGCCCCGGCGGCGGCCGCGGCGTCCGGTGAGGTGACGGCGGGTTCGGCTGCGTTGTCGGCGGCCTTCCCGGTAGCGGCATCAGAGGAGTCCGCTCCGTTGGCTGCGCCCGCTTGTTCCTGACCGGCGGAGTCACCGGGCTCGGAGTCGGCCGCGCCGGTGCCCGGCTCGGCAGGGTCTCCGGCCGGTGCTTCCCCTTCGCCCGGTACTTCGGGAGGAACGCCTGGAACCTCGGGCGCCGGATTGACCGGGGTCTCGGGACCGGGCTGTGCAGGCGGTGCAGGAGGCGCGGGAGCTTCCGGAGCGGCTGGTGACTCGGGTGCGACCGGGGCAGCTGGGTCCTGGGGTGCGCCTGGATCCGCGGGTGCGGCCGGCTCCTGGCCGGGTACGCCACCCTCACCGGGTACGGCTGGAACTTGCGCCCCCGGATCTGTGGGTTCGTTCGTGGGGTCGTCCGAAGTTTCTGACGGGCTGGGTTCGGAAGTGCTTGTAGTGATGCTGCCCGATGGTGACGGGGTGTTCTCGACGGCGTCCTGAGCGGTGCGCGGAGCATTCACGAACGCCACGGCTCCCACGGCCAGCGCCAGGATTCCCGCCCCGATGATGGCGAGAAATCCCTTGCGAGAACCGGTGCGAGCCTGAGGGTTGTGACCTCGGTGGGCACCTTGACGCGTTCCGTCCTCGGGAACGTCGTCGAATTCGTCGCGGGGGTATTCACTCATTATGTGCGCTTCCGGTCAGCCAGGGTTTGCTTCTACTATCCCACGCCCGCTCCGAGTTCTCCTACCCGTCAGCGCAGCCGCGCCCGGCGGAGACGAGAGATCAGCATGGGAGCGAACCGAGCGGCGTCGTCGCGGTCGATCAGTGCATTGAGGCGCTGGTAGTAATTCACGGGGCTGAGGCCCAGGCGCTGCCGTATCGCGGATTCTTTCGCGCCGCGATACTTCCAGTGCTCGGATTCCAGCTGCAGGATGGCCTTGTCCAGGGAATCGAGCCCATCGTCCGGTTCAGCCATGACAGCCACCCTAACCGGTAATCTCATACGTGTAATTCGTAGCCACCCGTGAATGGAGATCCACTCATGACCGACCCTCGTCCCTTGAACGAGATCATGAGCGACGACTGGGCACAGGCGCTACAACCCGTGGAGCCGACCATTCGGAACATGGGCGAATTCCTGCGTACCGAGCACGCCGCAGGCCACCGCACCTTCCCGAGCGGCGAGAACATTTTCCGGGCCTTCCAGGAGCCCTTCTCGGAGGTGAAAGTCCTCATCGTCGGTCAAGATCCGTACCCCACTCCGGGGCACGCCATGGGCCTGTCCTTCTCGGTACAGCCCCACGTTCGACCGATTCCCCGTTCCCTGCAGAACATCTACAAGGAACTACAGTCCGATCTGGATGTGTCGCCGCCCGAACACGGGGATCTCTCGTCGTGGTCCGAGCAGGGGGTCATGCTGTTGAATAGGGCCCTGTCCGTGCGAGAAGGTTCCCCCGCATCGCACCGTGGCAAGGGCTGGGAGACCGTCACGGAGTGCGCGATCAAGGCCCTGGCCCAGCGCGGCACTCCCCTGGTCGGAATTCTGTGGGGCCGGGACGCCCGAGACACCAAGCAGTGGCTGGGCGGGGCGCCCACCGTGGAATCGGTACACCCCTCGCCGCTCTCCGCGTCCCGCGGATTCTTCGGCTCGCGCCCATTCTCCCGTGCGAATGCGCTGCTCGAAGAACTAGGTGCCCAGCCCGTCAACTGGACGATCCCTGCTTAGGAACACCTAAGCTGGGGTCATGGACAAGAGCACCGCGCGTAAACCTCGGAAGCCTCAGCTCAATCTCGAGGTGGTCGAACGCAAAGAACTCTCCCCGGGCATGGTGCGCGTGGTGTGCAGCATCCTCAACCATGAGGATTATCAGGACATCACCCCGCCTGAAAAATACGTCAAACTCGTGTTCTTCTCGGACGCCACGCTGGCCGAGACGCCCGCGGGCGAGTTCCCGGATTATTGGTCCGTGCGCGAATCGGCGGCTCCCGAGGACCTGCCCGTCACGCGTCACATGACGCTGCGCCGCTACGACGCCGCCGCGGGCACCTTGTGGATCGACGTCGCCCTGCACGGCATCGAGGGTCACGCGGGCCCGTGGGCGGCCACCGCCAAGCCGGGCGATCGCCTCGTGGCCGTGGGGCCCGGGGGGAAATGGGAACCCGATCCGAACGCTTCCTGGACACTGCTGGCCGGCGACGAGGCCGCCATTCCCGCCGTCCTGGCGAACGTCGAAGCTCTTCCTGAGACCGCCCGGGGGTTGGCAATCCTCGAGGTGCAGGGCCCCGCACACCAGCATGACCTCGATGACGTGGCCGTTCCGGAGAATGTCGAGATTCGCTGGGTCTACCGCTCGAGTCAGCAACCAGGTGAACGAGCCCTCGTTGTGGCGATCGCCCAGGCCGAGTGGCCCTCGGACCTGACCGGGGTCCAGGCTTTCGTGCACGGTGAGCGCGAAGCCATGAAAGAAGCCCGCAAGGAACTCTTCGACCGTCGCAACCTGGACCGCTCGCAGGTATCACTGTCCGGTTACTGGGCCGCAGGACGCAACGAGGACCTCTTCCAGGCGGAGAAGAAACTGCCCGTGGGCAAGATTCTCTGATCCCGGAACGCCGGCCCGGCCCAGCGGGCGTAGGTCCGCTAGATCCCGCTCGCTGGCTCCGCCAACGCCTCGCCCTCCCGGGCATGTTAGTCCGGTGAGTCAGTCACGTCAGCGGCGCCGGTTCCGGCGCAACGAGAAGATCTTCATGCGCTCCACGAACGGTCGCATCAGGTAGCTTCCGAGCACGACACCGGAAGCCATCATCACGATGGACGCCATGGCATTGATCAGGCCGGTGAAACCGTCCCCCGTGGTCTCCACCTCCACGGTGATGGCATACATACCGCGGAAGATGGAGAGCCCGGGCAACAGGTAGGTCATGGCCGGGATGGCCAGGATCGTCTGCGGGATACGTGAGCGCGCTGCGAGCAAGGCTGCTACACACCCGGTGGTGGTTGCGCCGAGAGCCGTATCCAGTCGGGCCCCCAGCCCGTAATCTCCGCCGATATGGAACACCAACAGCCCCGCCAACGCTGCCAGTACCGCGGGGAAGATGTGCCGCGGTTTGGCCTGCATGGTCACGGCCACCAAGGCCGTGGAGATGAGCATGAAGACCGTGTTGGTCAACGCATCCGGCGGTGTGAACGAGGACTGGGACACGTCGATGCGCGGAATCCCCAAGTATCCGGAGAGGGCGATACCCACCGCGATCCCGGCGATGATTCCGAGGAAAGCGAAGGACGTGGACATCAGTCGTCCCATGGCGGTCACGGGGAACCCGTTGATGGCGTCCTGCATGGTGGACACCATGCGCGTGGTGGGCAGCAGCATGATGATGCCACCCGCGATGACTCTGGGTGGTGACAGGTCCACTCCCAATGCCGAGATCCCCATGGCCGCGAGCGTCACGATCAGGGCATTGGCCGCCAGCGCGAAGAACTCCGGGATGCGCCAGGCGCCGAGCTTCGACGAGACGACCTGGACCAGAACCGACGAGACCGCCGCGACCAAGGCTCCGGCCGCGCCACCGCCGATGGCTACGGTGATGGTGGCCGCTGCTACCACGGTGGCCAACCACACCGCCCACTTGGGGTACGGCTTGGGCCGTGAATTGATCTCGGTGAGCTCCCGTTCGGCTTCCTTGAGGGGCATGGTGCCCTCGATGATGCGGGTCACCAGCTGATGCGAATTGGCCAGCCCGGCATAGTTGTCGGTCCAGGACCGCACAACGCGCATGACCGTGTGGCTGTACGTGTTGGGGTCGTCCAGCACGTCCTGGCTGGTGCGGGACTTGGTGATTTGTCCCGTGCCGTCGGTGCTCCGGCCGGCGGCCGTGAGCTTGCCGGTTTCGGTCATCTCAGCGACATAGTTGATGGTCACCGACTGGTTGGTGATGTCCACTTCGAGGTTTTCCACGCCGTAGGTGGCACACACCGCAACGATCGCGTTCTCCACGTCCAGGGCGTCGGCGCCGTAGTGGAACATGGTTTCGGCCAACCGCAGTGCAAAGTTAAGAGTCCGGCGAGCCTGCCGATCGTTGCTGTCCCCGAAACGCCTGAGGTTGTGGAACGGCGTGGCAGTGAGTCGATCGACCACGCGCATGGGTGCGGTCGGAGCGGCGTCGCCCCGGATCATCGACTTGAGTTTGTCCTTGGAAGACCGCGCGACCCGCGTACGCGTGGACGGGTAGGCGCCGCGGGGTACCTGCGTGGTGGCAGGCGCGGGTTCGTGGGCGATCCCGGAGGTTTCGGGACGTTCCACCGCGGTGGTCTGCGCCGAACCGCGACGAGAGATCTGGGTGACCGGCCTAGTCGCCGCGGCACCCTGAGGGCGCGGGGTGGCCCCTGCCTTGTCCGCCTCGATCTGGCTAGGGGTGAGTACCGGCAGGGCACCGACCTGCGACGACACACTGCCAGTTCGTGCCGTGTCTGAACCATCGGCCGGGACGACCGGCTGCAGTCCCGTAGCGAGCTGCGCGCGAGTCTGTGCACGGGCGGCCTGAGATTCCGTGGGCCTGACGGCTACCGGGGAGAAGCCGTACATCGTGATCGGGCGAGCCGCATCCGTCAGTGAGGTGTCGCCACCCGGGCCGAAGGGCTCACCACCCAGGTCATCATGCCAGGGGTCTGCCCCCGAGGACGGATACCCGTGATGGGCAAGCTCCCGAAGTTGCTCGGTCACGCTCAATGCCGTTGAACCTCCCTGACCCCGCAGGTTACTGCTAGTGGTGATGAACGGTGTACAGACGAGTTTCTACACCGCCACGGATCAGTAGAACGGCTGACCGGTACGGCGAACCCAGAGCTGACGCTGCACCTTTTCTCCGAGGTTGGCCCACGCCGCGTACTTGGCTTTGTTCAGTGGCTGGTCCCACACGCCCACATAGTCCACGACCGTCTTGGTGAAACTCGTCTTGAACAACCCCAGACCGTAGTAGTGGTGCTCCTTGTTCTTGAGTTGGTCGCTGGGCGGCGTACCGCAGAAGTCGTACTGTTCGATCTCGAAGTCGTTCTTGAGATCCAGAATGGCCTGCCACTGAAGCAGGTGCGAATCACCGTACTGCTTGCGGCGCGGCTTGGAACCGCCGTCCTTGTAGGTGCCCTTGGAGCCGTACGCGATCACGTAGGCACCCACCGAGGGTTCGCCGTCCTCATAGGTGAAGTAGAGCCGACCTTGGCCGCGTTCGGCAAAATTGGTCCAGAAGGCGCGGTAGTACTCGTAGGAACGCAGGGTGACCTTTGCATGGCCCTGCCCCACGGTGTCCATGAGGGCGTACATGGCCCGCATGTTGTCCTCGGTGAGTTCCACCCGTTCGACCTCGCAGCCCTCGCGGGTGGCGCGGCGCACGGCATTACGGCCACGAGAGTGCAGCGACTTCAACAGCGCCTTCTCATCGGGGGTCGTGTCCAGCACGGCGGTGGAATCGTTGGGCTGGATCTCGAAGGATTTCACAAGGCCACAGCGGGCCAGCAGGCCGCTCGCGTAGTCCGAGGCCAGAATTTCGGGCTCGTACTTGATCGCGAAGACACCTTTGGCGGCGCCTGCCACGAATTTCTTGTTGGCCGCCACGATCCCGGGCATGTCATCGATCGACTCCACGTCCGGACCTTTAATCATGTACCAGATCTTGCCGAGACCGGGGACACGCTTTTCGAGAGCCAGGTTGTAACTGGGCTGCGAACCATCCGTGGGTTCGTACACCACGTGGCGCGGGGTCCACCCGTGGTCCTTCTTGACCTCCGCGAAGGCCTCGGACTGCAGCAGGTTGCCGCCGGAGGGATTGGCCGTGACGTGGGAGTCCCACGCGCGAATTTCTTCGTCAGTGGCAAAGCGTGCGGTGAATTCTCGCAAGGCTCTCTCAATCCTGGTTCGGTACCGGTAGCTCGGTGGACCTGAGGCGACGCCGCTGGTCGCGACGCCGCCTCAGGAGGAATCTCCGACCCACATTCTAGGTCAGTTTCCGATCTTACTTGTCGGCAGGGTCCACGTGCCCGTCGGTCTCATCCGGGCTCGTAGTCGTGTGCTGGGCACCGGGCTCGGTACCGGGTTGACCCTCGGCGCGTTTGGTATCTCCCACATTGCTGGACCGGCGATCGTCCTGTCTCGAGGCGGTCCCGGTCAATTCGTGGTCGGCCAATCGAGGGGCAGTGCCATGCCGAGGCTCAGGCGTGACGTCCGAACCCATTGCGGAGGATCCTTGTGCCACGGTTGCCAGTTCCGGTTCGCGACGCACCGTGGTCTCCCCTTCGTGAGTGAACTCGGTGCGATCGTTGTACACATACTTGCCAGGGTGACCCGGGGTGAAGCTGTCAGCGCTGGCGTAGTCCCAGTCCTCGCCCCAGCCGCCTTCTACACCTTCGAACAGTTCACCGCGATCCAGCCAACGGTAGAGCGACTCGTAGGAAACGCTCTCGGTTGCGGTAATGCGACGGCGCAGCATCTGGCGCGTCATCTGTTCCGGGCTCTCGCAACCCATGGTGGCGATGATCTGTCCGGCCTCTTCAACGGTCAAGCGGTGGTAGCGCTCCACACGATCGCCCTTGGAATCGACGTCCAGGGCACGGTACAACTTGGGATCCTGAGTGGCCACGCCCACGGGGCAGGTGTTGGTGTGGCACTTCTGAGCCTGGATACAGCCAACGGCCATCATCATGGCGCGAGCGCTCATGCAGAAGTCCGCGCCCTGAATGATGTGGCGCACGATGTCGTGACCCGAGATGATCTTGCCGGCCGCACCGATCTTGATGCGGTCACGCAGCCCGGTGCCCACCAGTGCATTGTGGAGCAGGATGATGCCCTCGACCAGCGGGGTACCCACATGGTCCTGGTACTCCAGAGGTGCCGCACCGGTGCCGCCCTCGGAACCGTCCACGATGATGAAGTCGGGGGTGATCTTCTCCTCGATCATGGCCTTACAGATGGCCAGGATTTCCACGCGGGAGCCGATGCACAGCTTGAAGCCAATGGGCTTACCATTCGAGAGTTCACGCAACTGGCCGATGAAGCGAACCAGTTCGCGTGGCGTGGTGAATGCGGAGTGGCTGGCCGGAGAAATACAGGTCTCGCCAACCGGTACGCCGCGGGCCTCGGCGATCTCTTCAGTGACCTTGTTTCCCGGGAGAACACCGCCCAGACCGGGCTTGGCACCCTGCGACAGCTTCACGGTGATGGCCTTGACCTGTTCCAGGTTGGATTTCTCCCGGAACTTCTCGGGGTCGAACTGGCCGTCCTTGTCACGGGTTCCGAAATATCCCGAGCCGAACTCCCACATGAGATCTGCGTTGTAGGCACGGTGGTACTTGGTCAGGCCACCCTCACCGGTGTCGTGCGCGAACCCGCCCTGTGCCGCACCCTTGTTCATGGCCAGTACCGCGTTCTTGGACAGTGAACCGAAACTCATGGCCGAAATATTGAGCAGCGAAGCGTCATAGGGCTGCGTGCAGTCCGGGCCGCCCAATCGGACACGGTGACCCAGATCAGGTACCGCTTTGGGTGCGATGGACTGGATGAAGTATTCGTAGCCGGGCTGATTGACGTTGAGCTCGGTACCGAAGGCCTTGTCACCCTTGAAACCCTTGGCACGCGAGTAGATCAAAGAACGCTGATCGCGGCTGAACGGCTTACCGTCCCAGTTGCGCTCGATAAAGTACTGCTGAATCTCCGGGCGGATCTCCTCCAGGAAATAGCGCGCGTGTCCGAGCACCGGGAAGTTTCGGAGGATCGAGTGCCGGGTTTGCACGGCGTCTCGAATACCGAGCAGTAGCAGCAGGATGAAGATGACAGCGGGGATCCACCATCCCCAGGGACCGAGTATTGCGGCCGTGACCGTAGCGATTGCCGCCACGATCAGGGCAGCCAAAATGAGAATTCGCACCATGCCATCACCGTACTCCCGAAACGGTGACAGCGGGCGACATGACCCCCTGTATGACATATCGGACACCACGCAGTGTGGTGTCCGATATGTCACTTTTCAGGCGGTGAGATGAATGAAATCACTATTCCGCATCATGATCGGTCTCGATGATGGAGACCAGGTGGTCCAGGGCTTCGTCGGCGCCGTCGCCGTCTGCGGCCAAAATCACCTTGTCTCCGTGGGCCGCGCCCAGGGACATCAGGGACAGTACCGACGCGGCATCCATCCCGTCCTCGGCGCCTTCGCCGTCGGACCGGATGGTGATCTCCAGGTTTTCGTACTCACCGGCGGCTTCCGCGAAGATCGCTGCTGGTCGTGCGTGCAGCCCCACTCGCGAGGCCACGGTTGCGGTGCGTTCTGCCATTGCAACTCCTCTGTGTTGTCGCCTGTCCGATTCGGGGCCCGGACAAGACGTGCTTCCATTGTGTTCCGTGCCACCCGGGTCTGTCCCCAGGCGCACCGAGTGTTTCGCTCAGAGTCCGAGCTCCTCCAGCACGGGCAGTTGGGCACGGACCGTATCGCGGGCCTCCTGGGCGCTCGTGGAGTCCAACGCGGTCTGCGCCACGGTACGAGCCTGTTCCGGATCGACCCGGGACAGCACTGCAGCCACGGCCGCCAGCGAGCGCGGGCTCATGGACAGGGTGTCCACACCCAGCCCCACCAGCACCACTGCCAGAGCAGGGTCCGCGGCGGCCTCACCGCACACGCCCACGTTCTTGTGCATTCCCGAGGTCGACGACGCCGCGTGCGCACCCGCCGCCGTACGCTCGATCATGCGCAGCACGGCCGGCTGCCAGGGCGAGTTGAGTTCGGCCAGGGAACCGAGCATGCGGTCGGCGGCCATCGTGTACTGGGTCAGGTCGTTGGTGCCCAGGGACACGAAGTCCACGCGGTCCAGGATTTGTTCCGCGGTGATCGCAGCGGCCGGGGTCTCGACCATGACTCCGGACACCTTCAGCCCCGCAGCATGGACGAGACCGGCAAAGTGTTCGGCCTCTCCCGCTGTGGAGATCATGGGTGCCATAACCCACACGTTTGCCTCGGTCTGATCCGCGGCGGCGGCTATCGCTTGCAGCTGGCGCGCCAGCACACCCGGAGTGGTCCAGTCCGTACGGTAGCCACGCACACCCAGCGCGGGGTTCGGCTCGGTGGTGTCCGTGAGGAACGGTAGGGGTTTGTCCGCCCCGGCGTCCAATGTACGCACCACGATCTTGTCGGAACCGAAGGCTTTGAAGATCTCGATGTAGGCCTCGGTCTGCTCCTCGACCGTGGGTTCGGTGTCCCGCCCCAGGAAGCAGAATTCCGTACGCAACAACCCCACGCCCTGCGCGCCGGCCGCGGCCGCCGCCTGAGCGTCGTCGGCGGTGCCCACGTTGGCGAGCAATGCGACCTCGGTGCCGTCAGCGAGCGCGCCGCGACCGTCGAAATTCGCCAGCTGCTCCGAGGCTTCATGCCACGCGGCGACCGCTTGCTCGTGCTCGGCACCGGGGTGGGTCACCACAGATCCTGCAGAGCCGTCCACGAACACTGAGGTTCCGGACTCGATGTCGGTCACACCGTTTGCGGCAACCACGGCGGGCAATCCGAGGTTCCGGGCCAGGATCGCGGTGTGCGATTGCGGCCCGCCGGAGGACGTGACCAGGGCGACCACGGTGTCCGGGTCGAGCACCGCGGTGTCCGCGGGAGCGAGGTCCTCCGCCGCCAGCACGAATGGTTCGACACGCTGGGGAACCCCCGGAGCGGGCATGCCGCGCAGCTCGGCCACGATGCGGGCCCGGACGTCCTCAATGTCCGCGGCGCGTTCGGCCATGTAACCGCCCATGGTGCGCATCTGGTCGGCATATCCGGTGGCGGCGTCCCACAGTGCGCGTTCCGGGCTCAGGGACTGGTTGCGCACCAGCTTGACCGCGTTCTTGATCAAGGCCTTGTCGCCCGCCATGAGTGAGGTGGCTTTGAGCACCTCGGCGGCGGCCTCGGAGCGAGCGCGCTCGGCACGCTCCTTCAGCTCGGCCTTCACCGCTGTGGCAGCGTCATTCAGACGTTCGACGGCGCCGTCGATCTCCTCCACGAGCGGGTCGCCTTCCGGGGGCGCCGCGACGGGAGGTGCCATGGGAATCAGCGGAGCGATCACCCGGCCGGGGCTCACACCCACACCCGTGTAGCGCAACTGAACGGCGTTGATTTCTGACTGTGTATGTTCCATGTCGTTCACACCCTTAGGCGTTGACGGGAGCTGGTTCGGCAACGGTCGCCTCGGCCACGCGCTTCTGCGCATTGCCGATGTGCTTGAGAGCGACCACGGTCACGGCGGTGATCACGGTGCCGACCAGGATGGACAGGATGAACCAGATGGGCCCGCCAATGGTGGGGATGACCCAGATCCCTCCGTGCGGCGCCACCGAGGTGACACCGAAGGCCATGCTCATGGCACCGGTCACCACACCGCCGAGCATCGAGGCGGGCAGTACGCGCAGCGGGTCCGCCGCGGCGAAGGGAATGGCGCCCTCGGAGATGAACGATGCGCCGAGCAGCCACGAAGCCTTTCCGTTCTCACGCTCCTGCGCCGTGAAGTACTTGCGGCCCAGAACCGTGGAGGCCAGGGCCATACCCAGCGGAGGAACCATGCCCGCCGCAATCACGGCCGCCATGATTTCCTGCGGGGCGGTATTCGCCACAGTCGCAGCACCCAGGCCTGCAGCCGCGAACGAGTACGCGACCTTGTTGATGGGGCCACCCAGGTCAGCGCACATCATCAGTCCGAGCACGGCTCCCAGAGCCATGGCGGAAGCACCGCTCATGCCGGTCAACAGGCCGGTCAGCCATTCCATGAACAGGGCAATGGGGCCGCCGATCAGGAAGAACATCAGACCGCCGGCGAACAGCGTGGCCAACAGCGGAATGATCACCACGGGCATGAGTGATCCGAGCCAACGGGGCAACCGCGGGAGCGTGAGCCAGTAAGCGCACAGACCGGCGAGCAAACCACCCACAATGCCTCCGAGGAAGCCCGCGCCCATGAAATTGGCTACCAGACCCACCGTGAAGCCCGGTGCGATACCGGGTCGATCGGCCAGGCCGTAGGCGATGTACGCCGCGAGCGCCGGGACCAGCAAACTCATTGAGAGACTGCCGATCTTGAACAGTACAGCCGCAATGTAGGCACCCAAGCTCACGTCACCCAGGTTTCCCAGACTTGCGGTCGTCAGGATCTCGTCCGCAGTCACGGGAACTGCCTGCGCGTCGCCGATCATGAAGGCAATGGCCATGAGCAGACCGCCCGCCGCCACGAACGGGATCATGTAACTGACACCGGTCATCACGGCCTTGCGGATGCGGGTTCCCCAGCCTTCTGCGGCGTCGGAGGTCTGGCTCGCATCTGCCGGGTCACCGCTGACTCGCTTGGCGTCCGGGTTGTCGGCGGCGGCCAGAGCCTCATCAATCATTTCGCGGGGTTCGTCGATGCCACGCTTCACAGCGGAAGCGATATAGGGCAATCCTGCGAACCGGGAGCGTTCACGAACGTCCACGTCCGTGGCGAAAATGACGGCTTCCGCATTGCGGATCACCGACGGATCCAGGCGGGTGGCGCCCGCTGAACCCTGGGTTTCGACCTGGAGGTCGACGCCCATTTCATCCGCGGTGTTCTTGAGCGAATCAGCCGCCATGTACGTGTGAGCGATACCCGTGGGGCACGCGGTCACGGCCACCAACCGACGAGCGCCGGAAGCGGCCGCACCCGGTGCACCGTCCGCCGCGGCAACGGTATTCGGGCCGGCCACCGCAGCCGCAGCCGCCGTGGAACCAGCGCTCGTCACGTTACCGGCGCCGTTCTGGGCGCCGTCGGTGGTGGTATCACTCGGGGTCGCGGCGGGTGCCGCCGCAACGCCACCGGTCGGATTGGCGTCGGCGGGTGTTCCCAGGCCAAGAGCATCATCCACGAGCTCGACAACGCGCTCGGGCGTCTCGGCTTCGCGCAGCGAGGCCACAAAGGGCTTTTTCATGAGCGAGCGCGCGAGCTTGGACAGCAGCTTGAGGTGGGCCTGGTCAGCGCCGGCCGGTGCTGCAATGAAGAAGAGGATGTCCGCGGGGCCGTCCTTGGCGCCGAAATCGACCGGCGGGTGCAGCCGCGCCATGACCAGCGTGGCTTCCGTAACGGCCTCGGAACGGCAGTGCGGGATGCCGATACCACCCGGGATACCGGTGGCGTTCTTGGCTTCGCGGGCCAGTGCGTCTGCGGCCAGTGCGTCCGCGTTCTCCGCTCGGCCTTCGCGATGAACGGTGCTCGCGAGTTCGCGAATCACTTCTTCCGTGGTGTTGCCCAGGTCCTGGTCCAACAGGACCAATCTGGGGTTGATGAGATCCGACATGGGTGCTCCTTGTGGTGTACGCGTGGTGCGTAGGTGGGCCGGCCCGGCCCGAGGGCCAGCTACAAGGCCGTTACGGTCACGGCTTGCGGTGTGGTGTTGTCGATCGAGGGCATTTGGGTTCCGGGCAAAGCTGCCGCGGCGGATCCGTGGGCCACGGCCTGGCGCAGGCAGTCCTCCGGCGATTCGCCTCGGACGTCGGCGATCAGGTACCCCGTCAGGGCGCTGTCGCCGGCGCCCACGGTGGAATTCACGGTCACGGGTTCGTGCACGGCGTGCCACGCACCGTCCCGGGTCACCAAGACCGCGCCATGCCCGCCCAGGGTGCACAGCACTGCGCCCACTCCACGCTCGATCAGGGCACGAGCCGCCGACGCCGCCGCGGCCGGGTCCGCTTCGAGGGTTTCGCCGTCCGTGCGGTCCAGTAATTCGGCGAGTTCCTCCCCGTTGGGTTTGATGATGTCCGGCTGTGAATCCACCGTTTCGGACACCGACTCGGCCAGGGGCCGGCCGGACGTGTCCACGGCAATGCGCGGTGCCGCGCTTCCCAGTGCCGCCCGAACGCGGTTGATGATGTGTGCGTAGATATTGGGGGCGGGCCCGGGAGGGACCGAACCGGCAAGGACGAGCCACTGGGCGCCCGCTCCGCGCGCGATGAGCTGGTCGATGATCCGTTCCACGGTGTCGGAGTCCAGTTCGGGACCGGGTTCATTGATCTTGGTCGTGGTGCCGCCCGGTTCCGTCACGGTGATGTTGGAACGCAGCGGTGCGCCCACGGAGACGGATTCGTACCGCACGCCTGCCTCTTCGAGCCCTTGTAATAAGGGGTCGTTATTGTCCCCCGGGACCACGGCCAAGGTGGGCTCGCCGCTGAGTTGCAGCGCGCGGGAGATGTTCACCCCCTTGCCACCGGGGTCCTGTCTGGTTCGTTCGGCGCGTTGCACCTGGCCACGCTGCAAGGGTGCGGCGAGTTCCACGGTGCGGTCGACGGACGGATTGAGTGTCACGGTGACGATCACGCGACAATCACCTCCACATTGGCTTCTTCGAGGGCACGGGAGAGCTCTGCCCCCGGTGCCCGATCGGTGATGAGAGTGTCGATTTCGGGCAGGGAACAGAACTTCATGAGGGTTTCCCGGTCCTGCTTGCTGTGGTCGCACATGGCCACCACTCGGCGAGCGCCTCGGACGATCGCGGTTTTCACCACGGCCTCAATGGGATCCGGGGTGGAGAGTCCGAACTGCGCGTGGATGCCGTTGCAGCCCACGAACGCGATATCCGGGCGGAGCTGCTCGTAATGTTGGCTGGCCCGAGCACCGGTAGCGGCCCAGGTGAGCTTTCGAATTCGACCACCCACCAACTCCAGGCCGATGCCGTCCGTATCCGCGAGCTTGGCGGCAATGTGCAATGCGTGAGTGATGATCAGCCGTTCCTGACCGTCCTGCAAGCCGTTGTCACGATGCAGCAACAGGTCGGCCAGCATCTCCACCGTGGAACCGGCATCCAGGACCACCGCGCCCGCACCCGAATCGACCAGGACGTCGAGCGCGGCCGCGGCGATCCGCCGCTTCTCGTCGGCGTTGATGCGCTGCCGCGAGTCAATCCCCTGTTCCCCGCTGGTGGATTGATCGGCTGACACCGCACCGCCGTGAACGCGTCGCAGCTTCCCGGATTTTTCGAGCACCGCCAAATCGCGGCGCACGGTTTCCATGGTCACGGAGAACCGCTTGGCCAACTCTGCACCGTTGACACGGCGGGACTGGGCCACGAGTCGGGCGATTTCTTCTTGACGTTCCTCAGCGAACATATGCACCTCACGGTTGGGGGCTGCGACAGTGGTTCCCCTCACTGTGATGTGAGTTTATGTGTGTTTGTGTGGTTTTACTAGCCCCTAGGCTGCACCGATTGCCATAAGTCCCAATAAGACAACATTGAGCGCGACCACGATCCCGGAGCTGGCCCAACCGAACCCCGAGAGCAACGGACCGTTCGTGAATTGCCCGAGCAGGCGGCGTCGCCCGGTGAACCACACGAGCGGAATCAAGGCAAAGGCGATGCCGAAGCTCAGCACCACTTGGCTCCCCACGAGCGCCGCCGTGGGCTCGACTCCGACCGCGAGCAGTACTACGGCGGGAATCATGGTGAACACCCGGCGCGCGAACAGCGGGATCCGACGATGCAACAACCCCGCCGTCACCACGTCCCCGGCGTAGGAACCCACCGCGGTGGAGGCCAATCCTGAGGCCAACAGACCAATGGCGAAGACGATGCCCACCGCCGGACCGAGCGCCTCCGCAATGGCCGCGTGCGCGCCTTCGATAGTGTCGGTACCGTCCACGCCGTAGAGGTTGCGCGCCGCCAACAACAACATGCCCATGTTGACGGACCCGGCGACGATCAGTGCGATCACCACGTCGACTCGCGTGGCCCGCAACAGGTACTGGGTGTGCCGAACCCCATGTGCACCACCGTGCCGGTCACGGGACAGCGCGGAGTGCAGGTAGATCGCGTGCGGCATGACCGTGGCACCCAACATGCTCGCCGCCAGCACCAGAGACTGCGAACCCTGCAAGCGCGGCACCACACCGCCCAGCACACCGGCGGGCTCGGGCGGTGCTACGACCAGCCCCGCCAGGAAACCCGCGGTGATAATGCCCAGCATGGACAGGATGACGGTTTCGAAGATCCGCTGGCCCCGCCGGTTCTGAACGGACAGCACAGCCATCGAGATCACGGCCACGATCACGCCACCCAGGGGCAGCGGAACGCCGAACAGCAGCCACAGTGCGAGGGCGCCACCAATCACCTCGGCCACGTCAGTGGCCACGGCCATCAATTCGGCCTGCACCCAATAGGCGATACGCGCCCTACGGGGTAGCGACTCCCCCACCACCTCGGGAAGGGACTTGCCCGTGACGATGCCCAGCTTGGCCGAGAGGTACTGGATGACCATGGCCATCACGTTGGCAATCACGAGGACCCACACGAGCAGATAGCCGAAACTCGCCCCAGCGCTCACATTGGCTGCCACATTGCCCGGGTCCACATAGGCGATGGCCGCCACGAATGCCGGCCCCAGTGCCGTGATGATGCCGCGAGTGGCGGGACGGTTCTCGACCCGGGTCCTGCGGTTGAGCACGGTGCCTCCTGGTGCTGCAGTTCAAAGTTTCGGTATACCGAAACTTTAGCTCGTTTGGGTGTCTGAGCCCAGGCGTATCCTGTTTCACATAGCCGAGCGTCGCTCGCTAGGAACACAGTCAGGACCCCGCATGCTGTTGCGTTTGTTGCGCACCTATTCCCGCGCCTACCGGCCCTGGATCATCGCCGTACTCATCTTCCAGTTGGCTTCGACCATCGCCACGCTCTATCTGCCGAGTCTCAACGCCCGGATCATTGACCAGGGCGTGGCCCGCGGAGACACCGATTACATCTGGCGTACCGGTGCCGTGATGTTGGGCGTCGCTTTCGTTCAGGTCATTGCTGCGGTGATCGCCGTCTATTGCGGTTCCCGCACGGCCATGGGCCTGGGCCGCGATGTGCGCCGTTCGGTGTACCGCCAGGTTGGATCCTTCAGCGCTCGCGAAGTGGGGAAGTTCGGCGCTCCCACGTTGATTACCCGCAACACCAATGACGTCCAGCAGATCCAGATGCTCACGCTCATGGGACTCAACTTCATGGTCATGGCACCCATCATGTGCGTGGGTGGCATTGTGATGGCCCTGCGTGAGGACCCGGGGCTGTCCTGGCTCGTGTGGGTGTCCATTCCCGTCATGGGTGTGCTGTTGGGCATCATCGTGGCCAAACTGATGCCGTGGTTCCGCATCATGCAGGACCGCATCGACGGCATCAACGGGGTACTCCGCGAGCAGATCACCGGCATCCGCGTGATTCGGGCGTTCGTCAAGGAACGTCACGAGACCGAGCGTTTCGCTCGCGCCAATCAGCAACTCACGGACATCTCCGTGCAGATCGGCTCGCTGTTCGTGCTCATGTTCCCCATCATCAACATGATCATGCACATCGCCACGGCCGCCGTACTGTGGTTCGGCGGACAACGGGTGGACCAGGGGCTCATCGAGGTGGGTGCGCTCACCGCGTTCCTGCAGTACCTGTTGCAGATCCTCGTGGCCGTCATGATGGGCACGTTCATGATGATGATGGTCCCCCGAGCAGTGGTCTGTGCCGAACGTATCACCGAGGTCTTGAGTACCGAACCCACCATGCACCCGCCCGCTCACCCTATGGACCCCGCGTCCCATGACGGCACTCTCGAGTTCCATGACGTCACGTTCCAGTACCCCGGCGCCGAAGCCCCCGTGCTGGATCGCATTAGTTTCTCGGCCGTACCAGGTCAGACCCTGGCCATCATCGGTGCAACCGGTTCCGGCAAGTCATCACTCGTGAACCTGATCCCGCGGCTGTTCGACCCCGTCGCGGGAAAGGTGACCTTGGACGGCGTCGCCCTCACCGAATACCCGCCGCAGGAACTGGCCTCGAGTGTCGGTCTCGTACCGCAGAAGCCCTTCCTCTTCTCCGGCACCATTGCGTCCAACCTGCGCTTCGGCCGCCAGGAGGCCACCGATGACGAACTGTGGGAAGCGCTCGCGGTGGCTCAGGCGGACGAGTTCGTGAGAGAAAAACCAGAGGGTTTGAACTCTCCCATTTCACAGGGCGGCACGAACGTCTCGGGAGGTCAGCGGCAGCGGCTGTGCATTGCGCGCGCCATTGTGACCGCCCCCCGCGTGTACGTCTTCGACGACTCGTTCTCGGCGCTGGACGTCACCACGGACGCTAAATTGCGCGAGGCCCTGCGGCCCGTCACCCGGCAGTCCACGGTGGTGACCGTGGCTCAGCGTGTCTCCACGATCACCGGGGCGGACCAGATCCTGGTTCTCGAGCACGGGCGGATCACCGCCCGGGGCACGCACCGGGAACTGCTGGACTCCAGCGACACCTATTGCGAAATCGTCGAGTCTCAGCTCAGCGCTGAGCAGAGCACCGGGGGTCGGTCATGAGCTACGAAGTGGAAGAGCCCGTCAAGAAGGCACGCCATTTCTGGCCCTCCGCCGTTCGCCTGGTCAAGCTTCTGTTCCCGCACAAGCTCGCCCTGACCGTCGTGTTCGCGGCGGTGGTCGTTTCAGTCGTCCTGAGCGTCTACGCACCACG
This sequence comes from Kocuria sp. CPCC 205235, assembly GCF_040980905.1. Classification (NCBI taxonomy): domain Bacteria; kingdom Bacillati; phylum Actinomycetota; class Actinomycetes; order Micrococcales; family Micrococcaceae; genus Kocuria; species Kocuria sp. CPCC 205235. Next base: position 5,464 of record NZ_JAVKPR010000021.1, on the reverse strand, counting down.
CGTGCTGGGGCGCGCCATGGACGTGATCTTCGCCGGTGTGATCGGCCGGGAGCTACCCGAGGGAGTGGATAAAGCCCAAGTGGTCGACGGGCTGCGAGCGCAGGGCCAGGACACCTTGGCCGACATGATGTCCGCCATCACCCTGGTTCCGGGACAGGGCGTGGACTTCACCCTCCTGGGCACGCTGATCCTCACCGTGCTGGGCATGTACGCGATGGCGTCACTCCTCATGTGGTTGCAGGGCTACGTTCTCAACATCGTGGTGATGCGCGTGGTGTACAACCTGCGTGCCGAGGTGGAGCGGAAGATCAATGCTCTGCCCCTGAGCTACTTCGACTCCCGCCAGCGCGGTGACGTGATGTCCCGCGTGACCAACGACGTCGACAACATCCAGACCGCCCTGCAGCAGGCGTTCTCACAATTGGTGCAGAGCGTGCTCACGGTCATCGGCATCACCGTGATGATGTTCGTGGTGTCATGGCAGCTGGCACTGGTTGCGTTGATCGCCCTGCCCCTGTCCGCGGTGGCCGCGGGTTTCATCGGTACACGGTCCCAAAAACTGTTCACGCAGCAGTGGGAAGCGACCGGTCACCTCAACGGCCACATCGAGGAATCCTTCTCCGGTCACGAGCTGGTGCACGCCTACGGCAGGCAGCACGACATGGATGCCACGTTCGACGAACGCAACGAGAAGCTCTACAAGGCCTCGTTCGGTGCGCAGTTCATGTCGGGCACCATCATGCCGGTCATGCAGTTCATCTCGTACCTCTCCTATGTGGGCATTGCCGTGTTCGGTGGGCTGCGTGTTGCGACCGGTCAAATGACCCTCGGTGACGCGACAGCCTTCATCCAGTACTCGCGTGAGTTCACGCAGCCCCTGTCTCAGGTGGCCGGCATGGCCACCCAGTTGCAGTCGGGTGTGGCGTCTGCCGAGCGCACCTTCGAGTTGTTGGACGCGGACGAGCAAGATCCGGAGACCGCAACGCAGCACCTCCCGGCACGCTCCAGCGGTCACGTTCGTTTCGACAACGTGAGCTTCACCTACGACAAGCAGGCATTGGCGGACGGCGCACGCCCCTTGATCGAGGGTCTCTCGTTCCAGGCCCGGCCGGGTCACACCGTGGCGATCGTGGGTCACACGGGTGCCGGCAAGACCACCCTGGTGAACTTGATCCTGCGCTTCTACGAGATCGATGAAGGATGCATCACCCTGGACGGTATCGACATCCGGGATCTCAGCCGCGATGAGCTGCGGTCGCAGGTGGGCATGGTGCTCCAGGACGCCTGGTTGTTCTCCGGAACCATCATGGAGAACATTCGCTACGGCCGCCAGGACGCCACCGACGAGGAGGTCGTCGACGCCGCGAAGGCCACGTATGTGGACCGCTTCGTTCGTGCCCTCCCGGACGGCTACGACACCTTGATCGATGAAGAGGGCGGCAGCATCTCGGTCGGTGAGAAGCAACTGATCACCATTGCCCGCGCGTTCCTGTCGCAACCTTCGCTGCTGATCCTGGACGAAGCAACGTCGTCCGTGGACACACGGACCGAACTGCTGGTACAGCACGCAATGGCTGCGCTGCGTGCCCAGCGCACGTCCTTCGTGATCGCTCACCGCCTCTCCACCATCCGTGATGCGGACACCATCCTGGTGATGGAGTCCGGCAAGATCGTGGAGCAGGGCTCCCACGAAGAACTCATCGCCCTGGGTGGCCACTACGCAGATCTCTACGATTCACAGTTCAATGCACCCGAGGCGCCCGTTGACACTCCGGAACTCTCCCCTGGTCAGGGACCCACCCAGGAAGCTCCCGCGGAGGGTCGCTAGTAATCAGCACCCTGCCCGTCTACCGTGGAAACTGACCGTACGCACCGCTAGAACGGATGATTCATGACTAATTTCGCCAATGTTGAACGTCGCCACTTGGCCGCTCTGCTACGCCGCGTGGGTCCCGACGCCCCCACCCTGTGCGAGGGCTGGAACGCGCGCGATCTGGCGGTCCACCTGGTGATTCGCGATGGCCGACCCGACGCCGCCGTGGGTATTTTCGCGCCCAAGCTTCCGGTGCTGGGTTCCCATTTCAAGACCGTCGAGAACAAGTACAACGACATGCCTTGGGAAGAGCTGGTCGACCTGGTGGAGCGCCCGCCGCTGCACTCCCCCGCACGCTGGTCCCCAGTGGACAAGCGCATGAACACCGGTGAATTCTTCGTCCACCACGAGGACGTGCGCCGTGCCCAGCCGCAGTGGCACGCCCGCCAACTGCTCCACGACGAGCAGAAAGACCTTTGGAACATCCTCAAGCTTATGGGCCCCGCCATGTTGCGTAAGGAGTCCAACTCCGTGGTGTTGTTGGCCAATGGTTTCGGTGCCGTCCGCGGTGGCAAGCGCTCCGCGCGCCACGTGGACCTGGTTCGCGGCGAGCCGTCCGAGTTGCTGCTGTGGGCCTTCGGCCGCCAGAAACAGGCGGACGTGGACATCACCCAGGAGTAACGCACTCCACCGTCACGATCCCTGTGCTGGGGAAACGCTGATGGCATAGCGAAAGGCCGGCACTGCGATTGCGCAGTGCCGGCCTTTTGTCGCTCAGCCCAAGCTCGATCGGGCTAGGCGACGGTGGGCGCTTTGCGGGAACCGAGTTCGCCATCCAAACGAAGCAGACCCGGACCGTCGTTGTGGACCAGACGCACCTGATCGCAGATACCCTCGACGGTAGCTTCTTCCTCGACCTGTTCGCTGATGAACCAGTGAAGCAGCGGCATGGAGTCGATGTCTCCTTCTTCCTGCGCCAAGCGGTACAGGTTACGGATGGACTCGGAGACCTTGCGTTCGTGGTTCAGCGCGGATTCGAAGCAGCCCAGAACGGATTTGTCCTGGATGTCGGGTCCGGCCATGTCACCGATCTGCGGGTCTCCACCGCGGTCGACCATGTGGTCGATGAACTTCTCGGCGTGCGTGATTTCCTCGGCGGCCTGGGCTCGGAACCACTTGGCGAATCCGGGCAGGCTGGCAACGTCCATTTCAATGGCAAGCTGGCGGTACACAACCGTGGCCTGCAGCTCCATGGTGATCTGGTCATTAATGGCTTCGGCAAGTTTTCCCTTGATTTCCATGATTGATATGAAACCACGTTTGAGTGTCGCCCGATAGTGAGTAATTCCTAACTAAGTACGGGCGTCCTTAGTGGTTCAGCTCTCCCGACCATCGGGACACGGTTCGTCCGTCAGGGAGTTGTCCAGTAATATGGAGCGGTCCCAGCACCGCGCCATCACGCACGGCGACGGGCACGCCCCCTTAGCTCAGATGGCCAGAGCATCTGTCTTGTAAACAGAGGGTCGCCGGTTCGAATCCGGCAGGGGGCTCCACCACCGAACTGCCCGGGTGCTCGTCTCAGCATCCGGGCAGTACTTTTCTCCGGGACGGCCACCCGGTAAACCGCTTACATGAGCTTCTACTCCCACGGACACTCCCCCTCGGTCCTGGCATCTCACGGCACGAGGTCGGCCGCGGATTCCGCCGCGTATCTCGTGCCCGAGTTGTCCCCGGGGATGTCCCTGCTCGACATCGGCTGCGGACCCGGCTCCATCACCTTGGACCTCGCGGAACTGGTTGCGCCGGGGCCGGTGGTCGGCACCGACCAGTCACCAGCTGCCGTTAATTCCGCCGCCGACGCCGCTCGCGCGCGGCACTCGTCCAACGTCACCTTCATGACCGCCGACGTCTACGCCCTGCCCTTCGAGGACGAGAGCTTTGACGTGGTACACGCCCACCAGGTGCTCCAACACCTGCCGGATCCTGTGCTGGCCCTCCGAGAAATGTCCCACGTGTGCAGACCTGACGGCGTGATGGCGGTGCGGGATGCGGACTACGCGTCCATGGCCTGGTTCCCGGAATCCCCCGGTTTGAGCAGGTGGCTGGAGATTTACCGAGCCATGGCCCGAGCCAACCACGGCGAGCCCGATGCCGGGCGGCACCTCAAATCCTGGGCCCGCAAAGCTGGCCTGCGGGAAGTGCGGGTCACTGCGTCGTCGTGGTGTTATGCCACGGAGGAGGGAACCCGTTGGTGGGGTGACTCGTGGGCGGCACGGGTACGAGCGTCGTCGTACGGGAGCAGAGCCGTGGAACTCGGCTTAAGCACGCCCGCTGAACTCGACGAAATATCTGAGGCCTGGGAAAGCTGGGCGGGAGAGCCGGACGCGTGGTTCGCGATGCTGCACACCGAGATCCTGGCGCGCCCGGCCCTTCCCACAGCTAAGTAAGCGCGCGACCTACTGGTACTTGATCACCACGCGACCGTCGATCTTGGCGTGGTGCATTTCGTCGAAGATCTGGTTGATCTCGCCGAGTTCACGGGTGTGGAACGTGGGATGGATCAGGCCGCGGGCGTAGAAGTCCAGGGCCTCCTCCATGTCCTTACGAGTGCCCACGATGGAACCGCGAATCGTGAGTCGTTTGAGCACGATGTCGAAGATCGGCGCGGGGAACTCTCCCGGTGGCAGGCCATTGAACACGATGGTTCCCTTGCGGCGAGTCATGCCGATCGCCTGCCCGAACGCATCCGGATGAACGGCCGTGACCAGCACGCCGTGGGCGCCACCGATCTCCTTCTGGATGGCTTCGGTCGGATCCGCAGCAAACGCGTTCACCGTGACCTCCGCACCGTGCTTCTTGGCGAGCGCGAGCTTGTCGTCCGCGACGTCCACCGCAGCGACCCGCATACCCATGGCCACGGCATATTGGACGGCCAGGTGGCCCAGACCACCGATGCCCGAGATCACGACCCATTCACCAGGGCGCACCTCGGTCTCCTTGAGCCCCTTGTACACGGTCACGCCGGCGCACAGCACCGGAGCCACCTCGTAGGGGTCCGCGCCCTCGGGAATCCGCGCGGCAAACTTGGCGTCCACCAGCATGTATTCGCCGAATGAACCGTTCGATGAGTACCCCGAGTTGGTTTGCTCCTCACACAGGGTCTCCCAGCCGGCCCGGCAGTACTGGCAGTTGCCGCACGAACTGCCCAGCCAGGCGTTGCCCACCAGGTCGCCCTCCTTGAGGTCATCCACCCCTTCGCCCACGGCGACCACGGTGCCGACACCCTCGTGTCCCGGGATCAGCGGGAGGGTGGGTTTCACGGGCCAGTCCCCCTGGGCCGCGTGGAGATCGGTGTGACACACACCGGATGCAATCAGTTTGACGAGCGCCTGCCCCGGACCCGGTTCAGGAACCTCTACGTCGTCGATAGTGAGTTCGTCACCGAAGTTGTGAACTACTGCTGCCTGAAATGTCGAGCTCATCCTCATGCTCCTTTGCACGGTGCCGTCGATGAAACCGCCTCAGCGGATTTTCAGTCTATAAGACCCGCATCACGGTCTCAACGGAACGACGAGACTCAGCTAAAAGGTCCGGGAACGGGAGCGGGTGCCTCACGTAAGAATGTCCGCGTAGTTCCCTGGGGTGATGAGC
>NZ_JAVKPR010000108.1:0-520 GCF_040980905.1 Kocuria sp. CPCC 205235 | reverse complement strand
AGCACCCCGTTCCGCGTGGACGGCCCCGCTGCCGGGTCCGACCTGCTCAAGACCACGGACGACCGGTCCGGGGCACTCGTCCTGGGAACATTGAACAACTGCGCCGGCGGCACCACCCCGTGGGGCACCGTCCTGTCCGGCGAGGAGAACTTCAACCAGTACTTCAAGGGCAACGGCTCCGCGGAGCAGAAGCGCTACGGCATCTCGACCGACGCGCCGAGCCGGCGCTGGCACGAGGTCGACCCCCGCTTCGACTCCACCCTGCCGGGCTACGAGAACGAGCCCAACCGCTTCGGCTGGGTCGTCGAGATCGACCCGCAGGACCCGTCCTCCACCCCGGTCAAGCACACGAGCCTGGGCCGGTTCAAGCACGAGGGCGCCAACGTGCGCGTCGACCAGGACGGCACCGTCGTGGCCTACTCCGGCGACGACGAGCGCTTCGACTACCTCTACAAGTTCGTCTCGGCGGGCAAGTACGTCGAGGGCGACCGCGCGCACAACATGACCCTGCTCTCCGAGG
>NZ_JAVKPR010000107.1:0-522 GCF_040980905.1 Kocuria sp. CPCC 205235 | reverse complement strand
CCTCCTGACGGCACACCACAGTGTCGATGGGGGAGTCGTAGAGCCCGTCCAGGACGTCCAGGTAACTCTCGCCGGGAACCACGTAGGCGCGCTCGACCCCGTGCGCCGCGAGGGAATCCACGATCACGTGGCCCGCGGACTTGCGTCCTGAGGTCGAGGAGTCGGTGTGCTGCGTCATGGGAGGCTCTCTTTTCGTCGTTGAATGTGTCGTGCTTCCCGGGCCCCGATGCCCGGGCCGCGGCAAATCTGTCTTGAAAATACCCGAACACCCGACCCCTACCGGTATTACGACGAGCTGTTATCACGGCCGTGAACCCGGTGTGACGATGCCCCGGTGCGCGTGTAACGCGAACCGGGGCATCGGGACGGGGAGAGTGGGATCAGGCGTGCATGTCCTCGAGTTCCACGTTGTTGGTCTCCCGCACCATCTTGATGGTGAAGACCAGGGACACCAGCGCGAAGAACGCGTAGATGCCGTAGGTCAGCCCCAGTGAGAAGTTGGACAGGGACGGGAAGGAGACG
>NZ_JAVKPR010000106.1:0-523 GCF_040980905.1 Kocuria sp. CPCC 205235 | reverse complement strand
TTTCTTCAGCGCGAGCGCCACGGCGCGGCGGTAGCCGGCCAGCCCCTCGGGGGGCGGCGGGATGTGGTCGTCGATGTCGTGCTCGCCCGACACGGCGTCGTGCTGCAGCGACTGCACGAGCGGCACGGCCAGGCCCAGGGGGATCGGGGTGACCATGCCCACCCAGAACCCGGACAGCCGGGGCGCGGGGAGGGGGAAGTGGAAGACCACCCGCCGGCGCAGCCCGGCCACCCGGGCGTAGCGGCGCATGGCGTCCGCGTAGGTCATGACGTCGCGGGAGCCGATGTCGAAGGTGCGGTTGAGGCCCTCCGGCAGGTCCATCGCGTGGATCAGGTAGTACAGCACGTCACGGACGGCGATGGGCTCGATGCTGTTGGTCACCCAGGACGGCGCCGGCATGATCGGGAGGGTGTCGCCGAGGTGGCGGATCATCTCGAAGGACGCCGAGCCGGAGCCGATGACCACGCCGGCCTGGAAGACCACCGCCGGGACCGAGCTCGCGAGCAGGATCTCGCCCACCCGG
>NZ_JAVKPR010000020.1:0-56926 GCF_040980905.1 Kocuria sp. CPCC 205235 | reverse complement strand
CTACCAGAAGCAGGGTTCCGGGTACGGGTACTCCGGGGTCCGTGGGCTCAACGCCCTGTTGGCCACCGCCAGCACCCAGACCGCGGCCCCGGTGATCCTGGGTCAGCGGCTGCGCCGCGGTTCGGTCGGCTCCCCGCGCGGGGCCTCGAGGCTGGTCGGGGATTCGCTGGCCATCCTCAAGCGATTGGTGCCGGCGGCCGGCGCCCGGGTGCTGGTCCGGGCCGACTCCGCTTTCTATGGGCATGCCACCGTGGCCGCCGCGCTCACCGCCGGGGCGGAGGTGTCGGTGACCGTGAAGATGGACAAGGCCGTCAAGGCCGCTATCGCCGGCATCGACGAGAAAGCGTGGACCGGCATCAGGTACCCGCAGGCGATCTTCGACGAGGACACCGGCACGTGGATCTCCAAGGCGGAGGTGGCCGAGGTCCCCTTCACCGCGTTCACCTCAAGGAAGAAAACCGAACGGGTCCCCGGTCGACTGGTGGTGCGCCGAATCCCCGAGCTGAACCCCCAGGACACGGACCAGCCGACACTGTTCGACACCCACCGGTTCCACGCCTTCTTCACCACCACCGACCCGGAGGTGCTGGACACGGTGACCGCGGACCAGACCCACCGGGGCCACGCGGTCATCGAGCAGGTCAACGCCGATTTGAAGGACAGCGCCCTGGCCCACCTGCCCTCCGGCCGTTTCGGGGCCAACGGCGCCTGGCTGGTCTGCGCGGTGATGGCCTACAACCTCACCCGCACCGCCGGGATCCTCGCTGCCGGAGAGTTCGCCCGGGCCCGGACCGGGACCATCCGGGCCAGGCTCGTGAATCTGCCAGCCCGGATCGCCTCCAGCGCCCGCAGGATCCGCATCCGCCTGCCCCAGGCATGGCCCTGGCAACAGGGATTCGAGCGGCTCTTCACCGCCGTCCACCCGCCACCGCAACCGGCATAACCACCCGACCACCCGCCGGGCATCGGCACAACCGAAAGAACATCAGTGGAACACCACCGGTAGCGAGGCCGGCCACCACGTCACGCCAAAAAACGGCTCAGTGCCGATCCGGGATATCGGCCGCCGGCCCTAACCTGAGTCGGTGGATCGAGGCTTAGCGGCAGCGGCCGAGTCCGACAGTGAACACCCCCTCGCTCGTGCCATTACCCATGCAGCCCAGCAACGCGGTCTGGAACCACCTCGAGCCAGGAACTTCACGTCCTCCCCAGCCATCGGGGTTAGGGCCACCGTCGACAACATGGTCATCGAAGTTGGGGGCCCGTACCTTCTTGAGCAGCGCTCCTTCAAGGAGTTACCCATCTCAGCGCAATGGCGAAATGAGGGTGCGATCATCCTCCACGTCATTTCCGACGGTCAGGTGATCGGTGCTTTGCGTCTCGCCGACGCAATCCGCACCGAGTCACGCGACGCCGTTGACGCTCTCCACGCTCAGGGCGTTCAGGTCGTCATGATCACCGGCGATGCAGAGGCCGTGGCTCAAGCGGTTGCCGACGAGCTTGGTATCAACCGTGTCTTCGCCGGCGTGCACCCCGAGGACAAAGCCATGAAGGTCGCGGAGCTCCAAGGCGAGGGCCGCAAGGTTGCGATGGTCGGCGACGGAGTCAACGATGCTCCTGCGCTGGCCCAGGCCGACGTCGGCATCGCCATCGGCGCGGGCACGGATGTCGCCATCGGATCGGCCGGAGTCATCCTGGCTAGCTCCGACCCCCGTTCGGTGCTCTCGGTGTTAGAACTTTCGCGTGCGAGCTTTCGGAAGATGAAGCAAAACCTCTGGTGGGCTGCCGGGTACAACTTGATCTCCGTACCTCTCGCCGCGGGCATCCTGGCTCCGATCGGGTTCGTTCTGCCCATGAGCATCGGCGCAATCCTCATGTCCGCATCGACAGTCGTCGTGGCACTCAATGCTCAATTACTGCGCCGTCTCAACCTGGCCCCGGAAGTTAGCACTGATCACATGCTCCACAGCCGGTAGACATGAGGTCGGGCTTCGGACCCTTCCCTCACGTCCGCTCAATATGCGGCGGCTGTGGACGCACAGACATTCATCCAGGACGCGGCAAAGGTTTCTGCTACAAAGGACAACCTTTGACAGTTGTTACAGTGCGCCCATGGCACGGGAGATTCCGCGCGAGGCAACCCTTAACGTTTGCACGACGCCGGGCACTTCTGCCGGGCCCATATCCTCGAGCGCCATGACCACGCCCAGCGCCACCGGGCGGTGCCACTGTGGCACCCGTACCGGCACCGAGATACCACCGGTTTCCTGGTCAATTCGACCGCGTTGCAGGGCATAACCGCGTTGCGCGAAACGGCGCAGGTCAGTCATCAGACGATCCGTAGGAATCCCCTCGGGAAAACTGTCGTCGCGCACCCGCTGGCAATATTCCGTGACGAAAGACTCCGAGTATTGGGACATCAGCACCAGCCCCGCCGCCGATTGGTGCAGGGGTAACCTGCCCGCCACGTTCGAGCGCAGCGGCACATCCGACTTCTTGCCGAGGATCCGCTCGGCGAACAGAACGTCGTCGCCTTCCACGACTCCCACGTGCACGTGCTGTCGAAGCACCGCGTGGACGTCCGACATGAACGGGATGGCAACCGACGCCAGGTCCTCTGCCAATGCGGCCCGGGAGGCCAGTTCCCACAACCGGGTCCCCACCCGATAGCCCTGCCCGCGGGCGGACTCGATCCAGCCGATCTGCTTCATATCTGTCAATAAACGGTGTGCAGTGGACGTGGGGAGCTGAGCAGAACTGGCGATGTCCTTGAGCTGCAACACCGGGGTCTCTGAACCGAACGCCGCCAGAATCCGTTCCACGCGAGCGAGAACCGAATCACCCGACGTCGAATTCGCCATGTCGCCCTCCTGCCCCGCCAAAGCGGGCCCTGCCCGTGCCAGTACCACCACCAGAATTACCTGTACCCAGCGTAGTCTCCCGGACAACGCCGAAGGCCGGCCCCCACATCCTTGGGGACCGGCCTTCGGTCGAACGAACTACGGCAGCTCAGCTACCGCGTCGTGTGATCAGTTGGTGCCGAAGTCGTAGTCATCCAACGGGATGGCCTGGAACTCCGAACCCAACGCACCCGAGTTCTCCTCGGCGTAGCTGAAGTCAGCGAACGCGGAAGGATCGGTGAACATCGAGGCCTTGGCCTCTTCGGTGGGCTCCACGTCAACGTTGTTGTAACGTGCCAGGCCGGTACCGGCCGGGATGAGCTTACCGATGATCACGTTCTCCTTCAGACCCAGCAGCGGATCCGACTTACCTTCCATGGCCGCCTGCGTCAGAACGCGGGTGGTCTCCTGGAAGGACGCGGCGGACAGCCACGAGTCGGTCGCCAACGAAGCCTTGGTGATACCCATGAGCTCCGGACGGCCCGCTGCGGGACGCTTGCCCTCGGCCACCTCACCGCGGTTGGCCTCCAGGAAGCGCACGCTGTCCACCAGCTCACCCGGCAGCAACGCGGTGTCGCCGGACTCGATGATGGTCACGCGCCGCAGCATCTGACGGACGATGACCTCCACGTGCTTGTCGTGGATGCCCACACCCTGGGAGCGGTACACGCCCTGGACCTCGTCCACCAGGTGCTTCTGAGCCTCACGAGGACCGCGAATACGCAGCACCTCCTTGGGGTCAACCGCACCGGTCACGAGCTGCTGACCGACCACCACGGAATCACCGTCGTGCACGAGCAACTTGGCGCGACGCAGCACCGGGTAGGCAAATTCCTCGTCGCCGTTGTCCGGGACAATAACGATCTTGAGGGACTTGTCGGTGTCCTCGATGCGCACGCGGCCGGCCACCTCGGAGATCGGGGCGACACCCTTGGGGGTACGCGCCTCGAAGAGCTCCTGAATACGGGGCAGACCCTGGGTGATGTCACCGTCCGAGGAGGCAACACCACCGGTGTGGAAGGTACGCATGGTCAGCTGAGTACCGGGCTCACCAATCGACTGCGCAGCCACGATGCCCACGGCCTCGCCGATGTCCACCAACTGGTTGGTGGCCAAGGAGCGACCGTAGCAAGCAGCACACACACCCACGGCGGACTCACACGTGAGCACGGAGCGCACGCGGACCTCGTCGATACCGGCGGTGAACAGCTTATTGATCAGGGCGTCGGACATGTCCTGTCCGGCCTCGGCCACGATCTCGCCGTTGGCGTCGACCACGTCCGTAGCCAGCACACGACCGTGCACGGTGTTCTCGACGTCCTCGTGCAACGAACGCACACCGGACTCGTCGGTCTCCGAGACGGGCAGCACCAGACCACGGCTGGTCTGGCAGTCCGCCTCGCGAACGATGACATCCTGCGAAACGTCGACCAGACGACGGGTCAGGTAACCCGAGTTGGCGGTACGCAGCGCGGTATCGGCCAGGCCCTTACGAGCGCCGTGGGTAGCGATGAAGTACTCCAGAACCGACAGGCCCTCGCGGTAGGAGGACTTGATCGGACGGGGCATGATCTCGCCCTTGGGGTTGGCCACCAGACCACGGATACCCGCGATCTGACGGACCTGCATCCAGTTACCACGTGCACCCGAGGACACCATGCGGTTGATGGTGTTGCTCGCGGTCAGGTTGTTACGCATGGCCTCGGCGACCTCATCGGTTGCCTTGGACCAGATGTCGATCAATTCGGAACGACGTTCGTCGTCATCGATCAGGCCCTTGTCGTACTGGCCTTGGATCTTCGCAGCCTGAGCCTCGTAGCCCTCCATGATGGCGGGCTTCTCCGGCGGAGTCGCGATGTCCGAGATCGCCACGGTCACACCCGAACGGGATGCCCAGTGGAAACCGGCGTCCTTGAGCAGATCCAAGGTGTGAGCCACCTGGGTCATGGGGTAACGCTCGGCAAGATCGTTGACCAACGACGACAGGTGCTTCTTGTCGGCGACGTTCTCGTCCCACGGGTAATCCTCGGGCAGCGTTTCGTTGAAGAGCACGCGACCCAGGGTGGTCTCGACGAGGGCGGGCTGGCCGGGTTCCCAACCTTCGGGAGCCTCCCAACCGGCGTACGGCACGAAGTTCTCAAGCTCGATCTTGACCTTGGAGTTCAGGTGCAGCTCGCCGGAGTCGTAGGCCATGATGGCTTCGGCCACCGATGAGTAGCTGTTGCCTTCACCGGCCCAGCCGTCACGAACGGTGGTCAGGTGGTACAGACCGATGATCATGTCCTGCGAAGGCAGGGCGATCGGCTTACCGTCCGAGGGCTTCAAGATGTTGTTCGAGGACAACATCAGGACGCGAGCCTCGGCCTGAGCCTCCGGCGACAGCGGCAGGTGCACTGCCATCTGGTCACCATCGAAGTCAGCGTTGAACGCACCACACACGAGCGGATGCAGCTGAATGGCCTTACCTTCGACCAGCTGCGGCTCGAACGCCTGAATACCCAGACGGTGCAGGGTGGGAGCACGGTTCAGCAGAACCGGGTGCTCGGTGATGACCTCTTCGAGGACATCCCACACCTGCGGGCGGTAACGCTCCACCATGCGCTTGGCGGACTTGATGTTCTGAGCGTGGTTGAGGTCAACCAGGCGCTTCATCACGAAGGGCTTGAACAACTCCAACGCCATCTGCTTGGGCAGACCACACTGGTGCAACTTGAGCTGCGGACCCACCACGATGACCGAACGGCCCGAGTAGTCCACACGCTTACCCAACAGGTTCTGACGGAAACGACCCTGCTTACCCTTCAGCATGTCGGACAGCGACTTGAGGGCACGGTTACCCGGTCCGGTGACGGGGCGGCCGCGACGGCCGTTGTCGAACAGCGAGTCAACAGCTTCCTGGAGCATGCGCTTCTCGTTGTTCACGATGATCTCAGGAGCACCAAGATCCAGCAGACGCTTCAAACGGTTGTTGCGGTTGATCACGCGACGGTACAGGTCGTTGAGGTCCGAGGTGGCGAAACGGCCACCGTCGAGCTGAACCATGGGACGCAACTCCGGCGGAATCACCGGAACGGCATCCAGGACCATACCCAACGGGGAGTTGTCGGTGGTCAGGAACGCGTTGACGACCTTGAGGCGCTTCAGGGCACGAGTCTTACGCTGACCCTTACCCGTGGCAATGGTCTCCTTGAGAGACTCGGCTTCCGCAGCCAGGTCGAAGGTCTCCAGACGCTTCTTGATGGCCTCGGCACCCATGGAGCCCTCGAAGTACATGCCGTAGCGATCCACCATCTGGCGGTACAGGGCCTCGTCACCCTCGAGGTCGTTGACCTTGAGGTTCTTGAAACGGTCCCACACCTTTTCGATGTGATCGATCTCGCGGTCAGCGCGCTTACGCACGTTGGCCATCTGACGATCGGCGGAGTCACGCAGCTTGCGCTTCTCGGCGGCCTTGCCGCCCTCTTCCTCGACACGAGCCAGCTCGGTCTCGAGGTCACGAGCGATCGCAGCGATGTCTGCGTCGCGGGTGTCCTCCATCTGCTTCTTCTCGCGGTCGATGGCAGCCTGCAGGTTGGGCAGGTCGTCGTGACGAGCCTGCTCATCCACGGAGGTGATCATGTAGGCAGCGAAATAGATGACCTTTTCGAGGTCCTTCGGAGCCAGATCCAGCAGGTAACCCAAGCGCGACGGAACGCCCTTGAAGTACCAGATGTGAGTGACCGGTGCGGCCAACTCGATATGGCCCATCCGCTCACGACGCACCTTGGCGCGAGTCACCTCGACGCCGCAACGCTCACAGATGATGCCCTTGTAACGGACACGCTTGTACTTACCGCAGTAGCACTCCCAGTCCCGGGTGGGGCCGAAGATCTTCTCACAGAACAAGCCGTCCTTCTCGGGCTTGAGCGTGCGGTAGTTGATGGTTTCGGGCTTCTTGACCTCGCCGTACGACCAGCTACGAATCTGGTCCGCGGTGGCCAGGCCAATACGCATGAGGCCTAGTGAAGAATCGTTGGACATAAGGTCCTGTCCCTCTTTCTAAAAATCCTGAAGTTGTTCGTGCTTACCGATTACGAGTGGGGAATCAGACCTCTTCGACCGAGCTTGGCTCGGAGTGCGAAAGGTCAATGCCGAGCTCGTCGGCTGCACGGAAGCTGTCATCTTCGGAATCACGCATTTCCACTGCGTTGCCGTCCGCCGAGAGGACCTCGACATTCAGGCACAACGACTGCATTTCCTTGATGAGCACCTTGAAGGATTCGGGCACACCCGGTTCCGGAATGTTCTCGCCCTTGACGATGGCTTCGTACACCTTGACGCGACCGTGGACATCGTCCGACTTGACCGTGAGCAGTTCCTGAAGGGTGTACGCGGCGCCGTACGCTTCCAGCGCCCACACCTCCATCTCACCGAAGCGCTGACCACCGAACTGAGCCTTACCGCCCAGCGGCTGCTGGGTGATCATGGAGTACGGACCGGTGGAACGAGCGTGGATCTTGTCATCCACCAAGTGGTGGAGCTTCAAGATGTACTGGTAACCCACGGACACGGGGTCCGGGAACGGCTGGCCGGAACGACCGTCGAACAACCGAGCCTTGCCGCTGCGGTCGATCAGACGATCGCCGTCGCGGGTCGGGTTGGTGTGATCCAACAGGTCGAAGATCTCGTCCTCGCTAGCGCCGTCGAACACCGGGGTGGCCACGTTGGTGGGGCCGGAGCTCTTGGGGAAGTTGGACAGGCGGTCCAACCACTCGGGATTGCCCTCGATGTTCCAGCCCTGCTTGGCGAGCCAACCGGTGTGAACCTCGAGCACCTGGCCCAGGTTCATACGGCCGGGCACACCCAGCGGGTTCAGGATCACGTCAACGGGGGTACCGTCCGCAAGGAACGGCATGTCCTCCATGGGCAGGATCTTGGAGATCACACCCTTGTTACCGTGACGACCGGCGAGCTTGTCGCCGTCGGTGATCTTGCGCTTCTGGGCCACGTACACGCGAACCACCTGGTTCACGCCGGCGGGCAGGTCGTCGTCCTCGTCGTCGCGATCGAACACGCGGACGCCGATCACGGTGCCGGACTCGCCGTGGGGCACCTTCAGGGAGGTGTCACGCACTTCGCGGGACTTCTCACCGAAGATGGCGCGCAGCAGGCGCTCCTCCGGGGTCAACTCGGTCTCACCCTTGGGGGTCACCTTGCCCACCAGGATGTCACCGGCCTGAACCTCGGCACCGATGTGGATGATGCCGCGCTCGTCCAGGGCGGAGAGCACTTCCTCGGACACGTTGGGGATGTCACGGGTGATTTCCTCGGCACCGAGTTTGGTGTCGCGGGCATCGATCTCGTGCTCCTCGATGTGAATCGAGGTCAGAACGTCCTCGGAGACCATGCGCTGGGAGAGGATGATCGCATCCTCGTAGTTGAGGCCTTCCCAGGACATGTAGGCAACCAGCAGGTTCTTACCCAGTGCCAGCTCGCCCTGGTCGGTCGAGGGGCCGTCGGCGATGACCGTACGGTCCTCGATCCGCTCGCCCTCGGAGACGATCACGCGCTGGTTGTAGGTGTTACCCGGGTTCGAACGAACGAACTTGTTGATCGGGTAGAGCTTGGTGGTGCCGTCGTCGTTGAGAACCTTCACCTGATCGGCGGAGACCTCTTCGACCACACCCGGCTTGATGGCCAGAACGGAGTCGCCGGCGTCCATAGCGGCGTAGCGCTCCATACCGGTACCGACCAGCGGTGCTTCCGAGACCAACAGCGGCACAGCCTGACGCTGCATGTTGGCACCCATCAACGCGCGGTTGGCGTCGTCGTGCTCGAGGTACGGAATCAGGGCGGTGGCCACCGACACCATCTGGCGCGGGGACACGTCCATGAACTCGACGTCCGAAGGCTCGACCAGCACGGCTTCACCGGAACCGTCAGCGGCACGTGCCAGAACGGCGTCCTCGGCGAAGTGACCGTCCTCGGTCAACGGTGCGTTGGCCTGCGCGATGGTCACGCCACGCTCGTCGTCCGCGGTCAAGTAGCTGACCTCGTCCGTGACCACACCGTTGACCACCTTGCGGTAAGGGGTCTCGATGAAGCCGAACGGGTTGATGCGCGCGTAGGTCGCCAACGAACCGATCAGACCGATGTTGGAACCCTCAGGGGTTTCAATCGGGCACATCCGGCCGTAGTGCGAGGGGTGCACGTCACGGACTTCCATGCCGGCGCGGTCACGGGACAGACCACCCGGGCCCAGCGCGGAGAGGCGACGCTTGTGCGTCAGACCGGCCAGCGGGTTGTTCTGGTCCATGAACTGCGACAGCTGGGAGGTTCCGAAGAACTCCTTGATGGCGGCAACAACGGGACGGATGTTGATCAGGGTCTGGGGCGTGATGGCCTCGACGTCCTGAGTGGTCATGCGCTCGCGAACCACGCGCTCCATACGGGACAGGCCCGTGCGGATCTGGTTCTCGATGAGCTCGCCCACCGCGCGGATGCGACGGTTACCGAAGTGGTCGATGTCGTCCACGTCAACGTGAATTTCGCGCGGCTCCCCGTCGCGGACACCCTCCATGGTGCTGCCACCGGCGTGCAGGGTGACCAGGTAACGAATCATGGCCACGATGTCGTCCACGGACAGCACGGAAGCGTCCGCATCCGTGAAGGCCTTGTCCAGACCCAGCTTGCGGTTGATCTTGTAGCGACCCACCTTGGCCAAGTCGTAGCGCTTGGGGTTGAAGTACATGTTGTCCAGCAGGGACTGGGCAGCATCAACCGTGGGCGGCTCTCCCGGACGCAGCTTGCGGTAGATGTCCAGCAGGGCATCCTCGCGGGTTTCGGTGGTGTCTTTCTCGAGGGTTGCGCGGATCGAGTCGTACTCGCCGAACTCCTCGAGGATCTTGGATTCGGTCCAGCCCAGTGCCTTGAGCAGAACGGTCACGGACTGCTTACGCTTGCGGTCCAGGCGAACGCCCACCTGATCGCGCTTGTCGATCTCGAGCTCGAACCATGCGCCGCGGGACGGGATGATCTTCGCGGAGAAGATGTCCTTGTCCGAGGTGCGGTCCTGGCCCTTTTCGAAGTAAGCACCGGGGGAACGCACCAGCTGAGAGACGACCACGCGCTCGGAACCATTGATCACAAAGGTTCCCTTTTCGGTCATGAGCGGGAAATCGCCCATGAACACGGTCTGCTGCTTGATCTCACCGGTGGTGTTGTTCATGAACTCGGCCTTGACGTACAGCGGCGCCGAATAGGTGGCGTCACGGTCCTTGCACTCGTCCATGGTGTATTTGGGGTCGTAGAACTCCGGCTCGGAGAACGACAGGGACATGGTGCCCTGGAAGTCCTCGATGGGGGAGATCTCTTCGAAGATGTCCGACAGGCCGGACGTGGTGGCCACGCCGGTTTCGCCGGTCTCCTGGGCCTGTGCCAAACGGGCCTGCCAACGCTCGTTGCCCACCAGACGGTCAAAGCTGTCCGTCTGAAGTGCAAGCAGGTTGGGGACGTCCAGCGGCTCGTGGATCTTTGCGAAGGAAATTCGGCGAGGAATGTTATCGCTCGTGGGGTGATTGGCGGTGACGTTCGAATCGGTGCTCGAGGCGACCAAGATGTGATCCTTCCACAGACATGCAGTGAATTCGCGAGGTTCCCGAGATGAGAATTGGGGGCCGGTGTTGGCTGATTGCGCAACACGCCCCGGTGGCGCCCACCGCTATATGAAGGCACGCATGTATAAGGGACAACGCAAGCTATCAGTCTAGGACTTTTTTTCCACTTTGTCCAGACCCGTAGTGGACGGACGGGACAACTCGTCGTAAGATACCCCGCCCCTCCGGTTTCCGACCTCCCCTTCCGTGCCGAACCCCCACCCAGGACGACGACGCCGCTCGGCCGGGTTTCGCGGCCGGGGTCATCAACTGCCGCGTGTTCCGACACCCCCGGCCACCGGTTTCCCGGCGTCGAACTGTTGACTGGCAAAGGCCGCCAACTCCGGATGATGTAAATCCAGGGCGGGCCGTTCGGAGCGAATGCGGGGCAAGGATGCAAAGTTGTGGCGCGGTGGCGGGCAGGACGTGGCCCATTCCAACGAACAGCCGAAGCCCCAAGGGTCGTCCACCTCCACTTTCTTGGCGTGCCGGTGGGTGACGTACACGTTCCAGAAGAACGGAATCATGGACAGCCCCAACAGCATGGCTCCGGCGGTCGAGAGTTGATTCATCCACGTGAACCCGTCCTCCGGCAGGTAGTCCGCGTACCTGCGGGGCATACCACTGACCCCCACCCAGTGCTGGATGAGGAAGGTCATGTGGAAGCCGATGAACAGCATCCAGAAGTGGACCTTACCCAGCCGCTCGTTGAGCATCTTGCCGGTGAACTTGGGCCACCAGAAGTAGAAGCCAGCGAACATGGAGAACACCACGGTGCCGAACACCACGTAGTGGAAGTGCGCGACCACGAAGTACGTGTCAGATACGTGAAAATCCAGGGCGGGCGTGGCCAGGATGATGCCCGTGAGCCCTCCGAAGAGGAACGTGAAGAGGAAACCGAGGGCCCACAGCATGGGCGTCTCGAACGTCACCGAGCCTTGCCACATCGTGCCGATCCAATTGAAGAACTTCACACCGGTTGGCACCGCAATCATCATGGACATGAACGCGAAGAAACTCAGCGCCACCGCTCCGGTGACGAACATGTGGTGGGCCCACACCGTGATGGACAGCGCGGCGATCGCGATGGTCGCGAAGACCAGACCCTTGTACCCGAAAATCGGTTTCCGGGAGAAGACCGGAATGATTTCGGACACGATGCCGAAGAACGGCAGGGCGATGATGTACACCTCGGGGTGACCGAAGAACCAGAACAAGTGTTGCCACAGGATGGCGCCGCCGTTCTCCGGATCGAAGATGTGTCCTCCCATGCGCCGGTCCATACCCAGCGCAAACAGCGCGGCGGCGAGCGGTGGGAACGCCATGATCACGAGCATGGACGTCAGCAGGATGTTCCACGTGAAGATGGGCATGCGCCACATGGTCATCCCAGGAGCGCGCATGCAGAGGATCGTGGTGATGAAGTTGACGCCGCCCAAGATGGTGCCGAAGCCCTGCAGTGCCAGCCCGAATAACCACAGGTCTCCACCCACACCAGGGCTGAAGGTCGTGTCATTGAGCGGGGCGTACGCAAACCATCCGAAGGACGCCGCACCCTGCGGAGTGACGAACCCGGCCATTGCCACGAGGGACCCGAACAGGAAGAACCAGAACGCTAGCGCGTTGAGCCGGGGGAACGCGACATCAGGGGAGCCGAGTTGAATGGGCACCAACACGTTGGCGAAGCCGATGAACAGCGGTGTTCCGAACATCAGCAACATCAAGGTGCCGTGCATGGTGAACAGCTGGTTGTACTGCTCCTTGGTCTCCAGGATCTGCAGACCGGGATCGAAGAGTTCGGCGCGGATCAACAGTGCCATCACACCGCCCACACAGAAGAAGGCGAATGACGAGATCAGATACATGTATCCGATCGTCTTGTGATCGGTCGAGGTGAGCCAGCCGACGATCATCCGGCCCTTGGACCGGGGCACCGCGGGTGCTTCGACTCGCTGGCGGCGTTCGGTTGCCGTGTACGCGTGGATGGCCATGACATGTCCTAACCGAGCGGTTCAGCTCTGGTGCAGGAGCGACTTCTCCGAGACGATGAGACGAGAAGGGGCCCGTGTCAGTCCACGCTACGCGGTGGCCATCGCAAATGGTATGCCTACTCATTAGTTTCTTGCTGCTTTAATGATTCGCCCATTAACTACCATCATGCAGACCACCGTCCTGGCCACGTCCGGTTCACCCGGCCGCTAAGCAACTCCCCTGCGGCGCGCCTCATCGGCCGCCTGCTCAACCCCTCGCAGCCACGGGTCCCCATGCCCCGGAAGCACCACCGTGGCGCCGGTCTGCGCCAAGGCGCGCAGTGATTCCATGGCCATGGCGCTGTCCGCGGTCGCCGCCTTTGCCACAATTCGAGGCCCGGTGAGCGCAGTGTACGGATCCAGCGTGACGAGCGCGTCACCGGTAATCAGCGCGTCGGATTGGGGCATGTGCAGGGCGCAGTGCCCGTACGTGTGGCCGGCAGAGAGGACCACCCTGGGACGCCCCGGAACAGGAACCTCCTGCCCCGCTTCGAGCGGCTGTGAGACCGTCACCCCCTTCACCGCTGCCGCGCCCCCGAACACCATGGACAGCAGCACCGGGATGGCCCGAGGGTGTCGCAAGGGATACGCCGCGGCCGGATTCTCATGCGCGTAACGGTAGGGGTGCGCGGCCAGGGTTACTTCCTGGTGGTGGGCATACACCGGAATATCGAGACGCTCAACGAGTTTGGCGGCCACTCCCACGTGGTCGAAATGGGCGTGTGTCAGCACTAATGCCTTGAGGTCTGCGGGTGCTCGCCCGAGTTCACGGATCGCATGCCCCAGTTCGTTCCAGACCCTCGGAAGACCCGCGTCCACCAGGGTGAGTCCCTGATCGTCCTCGAGCAGATAGCAGTTGACGTTATGACTCTGGATCAAATGGATTCCGGGGGCCACATTCTTCAGGAACACGTTTCTTCCCTCCCAGCCCGTAACCCATGAACGGGCATACTCGCCCGGAACAAGGTTCGGACCACATACTGGTAGTGGACGACCCACCCAAGCTAAGCCGCCTTATAGTAGATTACGGTCCGTCCTCTGCGGTGTCACGCATGGTGGGCCACACTGTTGGGTCCATGTATACACGCAGGATGCTGCGAGTGACAGAAAGTTGAGACCGGTGACCACACTCAAGGAAAGAACCGAGGCCCCCACTGCCCGAGGGCTTGCGAGCTCGGCGCTGATCGCCCTATTGACCAACGGGCACCCATCCCCCGAAGCGAAGCTCGAACTGGGTGCCGCAGTCGAACGGGCGCTGGACGAGTGCCACGACATCAAGACCGACGAAGACCTTCAGCTCTCCCTCTTCCTGCTGTACCTGCTGCACTACGGCCCGGCCGAGTTCGTGCGCGGCGAATGGGAGTGGGACCCGGACCTGATCCGTATTCGCTCATCCATCGAGGAACGCTTCGAAGCACAACTGCGAGCCGAGGTCGAACTACCCTCCCCGCTCCCCCGTGACGGCAAGGCCGCCGCGGAAATGCTTTTCGAGATGACTCAACCTGCCGCCAAGCCGGGCACCGCCATGTGGCTGGCCAAGAACGCCACCGAGGACTTGCTTCGGGAGTTCCTGATTCAGCGTTCCATCTACACGCTGCGCGAGGCGGATCCGCACACGTGGTCCATCCCCAAGCTCCAGGGACGCGCCAAGGCTGCCATGGTCGAGATCCAGGCCGACGAATACGGTGGCGGTCACCCGGACAAGGTGCACTCGGAAATCTTTGCCCGCACCATGCGCAACTTCGGCTTGGACGACACCCCTGATGTCTATTTGGACGTGGTACCGGCGAGCACCTTGGCCTCGACCAACCTCATCAGCATGTTCGGTCTCCACCGCCGCTTGCGCGGGGCCAATGTGGGGCACCTTGCGGCCTTCGAAATGACTTCGACGATCCCCAACAAGCACTACGGCAACGCGTTCCGCAAGCGTGGCTACGGCCAGGACGTTACCTGGTACTTCGACGAACACGTCGAGGCCGACGCCGTGCACGAACAGTTGGCCGCCCGAGACCTCGTGGGCAACCTCGTCGATGACGAACCTCGGCTGACCGAGGATATCTTCTTCGGGGCCGCCGCGTGCCTCTACGTGGACGGACGCGCGGGTGATCACATGCTGGAGGCATGGTCCTCGGGCCGGTCTTCGCTGCTCACCCCGGAACCCCGGGTATGAGCGCGGACAGGACCGACGACATGCCGCACCCCCACAACGAGGGGGCGCTGCCCGATCGTTCCGTCCCCCGCGAGTCGCAACCACTGTCCCGCACGCAGAACGATCTCAGGGATGCAACGGAGCTGTCCGAGACCGATGCTTCTGCGGAACCCCGGCCGGCGCCAGGCTCTGCCGAATCGCCCGTGATCACCGTATGCACCAAGGGTCCCCTGTTGGTGCGCGGGGATTTCCTGATGGCTGCGGAGCCCGGTGCGGAACCGCTACCGCCCGAACGCAAGGTCATTGCCCTGTGCCGGTGTGGGATGACCAGCATCGCCCCGCACTGCGACGGTTCCCACAAGCTGGCCAAGGTTCGCGCGTTCATGCCGCGCAAGGACCGGGACTGACCAAACCGACCCCGAAAGCTCCCGCGTTCCGGTAGACATCGACACGCCAAGAGCGTGCCTTCCGAAACCAGCACTGACCTCGAAGGACTCAACGGGCCGGATACCTCGAACGAGGTATCCGGCCCGTTGTCGTGACAGCGTTTGCTGAACGGAACGTCTGAAGCGCCGGTCAGCCGCGCTTGTAGAACGGCATGTCGGTCTGCTTGACCTCAATGTCACGGCCGCGGGCGTCTTGAACGCTCACGTCGCCGTCGGCGATCCGGCCCAGCGCGTCCGTGGCCACAAGGGCCATGGCAATGGGCTTGCCCAGCGTTGGCGAGGGCAGTCCACTGGTGACAACCCCCACCGTCTCCCCGCCCGAGACCACGGTGTAGTCGGCGCGAATGGGCTTGCGGCCCACACCTTCCAGACCCACCAGGGTGCGCTCGGGATCGGACTCGACCACGGCCGCGAGCGCCTCACGGCCCACCGTGTCCGTGCCCGCTTCACCCTTCTTGCGCAGCGCGATCTCCACAAGTTTGCCCAAGCCGGCCTCGGCCGGGGTGATCTCGGTCGACAGTTCGTGTCCGTACAGCGGCATACCGGCCTCGAGCCGCAGCGAGTCACGCGCGGCCAGTCCGGCCGCAGACACGGGAGCGTCCTCGGTGGACAGCTTCTCCGCAGTCTTCAGGAGCGCGGACCACAGCGCCGGGGCGTCCTGGTTGCTGCAGTACAGCTCGAAACCGTCCTCGCCGGTGTAACCGGTTCGAGCGGCCAGAACCTCCACGCCCGCACAGCGAGCGGAAGCGGCGGCGTAGTACTTGAGATTTTCGACGACGTCGCTCGGGTCCAGGTCCGTGGCCTTGAGCACCTCGAGAGCGCGGGGACCTTGCACGGCGATCAAGGAGGTCTCGGCACCCTGGTCGGTCACAGCGACGTCGAAACCCTCGGCGCGAGCGGTCAGCTCACGCACGACCACTTCCTGGTTGCCCGCGTTGGGGACCACCAGGTAGCGGTTCTCCTCGAGCCGGTAGGTGATCAGGTCGTCGAGCACGCGGCCGGCCGCGTCCACGATCACCGAGTACTTGGCGCGGCCCACGGAGATCGCGGACAGCACGCCCACCAGCGCGAAGTCCAGGAACGCCCCGGCCTGCGGACCGGAAACCTCCACCTCACCCATGTGGGACAGGTCGAAGATTCCGGCACCGCGGCGCACCGCGTGGTGCTCAGCGGTGTCACTCGCGTAGCGCACGGGCATGGACCAGCCGCCGAAGTCGGTGAACCGGGCGCCCAGTTCCTCGTGTGCGTCGTACAGGGCTGTTTTCTTCTCGCTCATCAGTGCTCCTCCCCCGCAGCAGCGGCGGCGTAGGCGGCGTCGAACGCCTCGATCGGCGGGCACGAGCACACCAGGTTACGGTCACCGGCAGCGTTGTCCACGCGACCCACGGGCGACCAGTACTTGAGGCGACGCAGCGAGGGCACGGGGTAAGCGGCCTGCGAGCGCGGGTACGAGCGATCCCACTCGTCGGCAGTGAGCACCTGGGCTGTATGTGGGGCATGGCGAACCACGGAATCCGCAAGCGCGACCTTGCCGTCGGCGATCTCCTGCATCTCGGCATGGATGGTGCGCATGGCCTCGATGAAACGATCCAGTTCCTCTAGGGACTCGGACTCGGTGGGCTCCACCATGAGTGTGCCCGCCACCGGGAACGCCAGGGTGGGTGCGTGGAAACCGAAATCGACCAGTCGCTTGCACACGTCCTCTGCGGTCACACCGGAGGCCTTGGTCATGGCACGCAGGTCCAGGATGCATTCGTGGGCAACCAGTCCACCGTCGCCGGAGTACAGCGTGGGGAACACGTCCGAAAGCGACCGGGAGATGTAGTTGGCGCTCAGCACGGCCGTGCGCGTGGACTCGGTGAGCCCCTTGGCACCGGTCATGGCGATGTACATCCACGTGATCGGCAGAACACCGGCCGAACCGAAGGGGGCCTGCGAGACAGGGAAGCCCGCGCCGCGCTCGTCGAGCTTGGCCTCCACTGCGTTACCGGGCAGGTAGGGCACCAGATGCTCGGCCACGGCCACGGGACCCACGCCGGGCCCGCCACCGCCGTGTGGGATGCAGAAGGTCTTGTGCAGGTTCAGGTGGGAGACGTCTCCGCCGAACCGGCCCGGACGTGCCAGACCCATCAACGCATTGAGGTTCGCGCCGTCCACGTACACCTGGCCACCGGCATCGTGAATGGCCTCGCAAACCATGGAGATGTCCGTGTCGTACACGCCGTGGGTCGAGGGGTAGGTGACCATGATGCCCGCGAGCTCGTCACCCACCGATTCGATCTTGGCCTTGAGGTCCTCATGATCGATCAGACCGTCCGCTGCGGTCGCGACCACCACGACCTTCAGGTCCGCCAGAACCGCCGATGCCGCATTGGTTCCGTGGGCGGAAGACGGGATCAGGATGGTCTTGCGCTGGGTTTCCCCGCGGTCGACCTGGTAGCGGCGGATGGCCAACAGCCCGGCCAGCTCGCCCTGCGAACCCGCGTTGGGCTGCACGGACACTGCTGCGTAACCGGTGATCTCCGCGAGCCAGCCTTCGAGCTGCTCGATCAACTCGTGCCATCCCTGTGCCTGGTCCTGTGGGGCCAGCGGATGGATGTTGGCGAACTCCGGCCAGGAAATGGGCTCCATCTCCGCAGCGGCGTTGAGCTTCATGGTGCACGAACCCAGCGGGATCATGGTGCGGTCCAGCGCCAGGTCCTTGTCTGCCAGCTGACGCAGCCAACGCATGAGCGAGGTCTCGGAACGGTGCGTGTGGAAGACCGGGTGGGTCATGTACTCGTCCGTGCGGTGCCACTCCTCTGGAACACCATCCAGGAGATCGGAGCTGCGCTCCACGTTCTCCCCGGTGGTGCACGCCTCGGACACCGCTGCCAACACGTCCTCGACGTCCTCGCCGGTGTGAGACTCACCGAAGCTCACGCCCACGGTGTCCTGGTCCACGCGGCGCAGGTTGATGCCGCGCTGTGCCGCAGCAGCCAAGATGTCATCGGCCTTGTCCTCTACCGTGAACGTCACTGTGTCGAAGAACCGCTCGTGCGCGACCGAAATACCGCGCTCGCGCAGCCCCTCCGCGAAGACCGTGGCCAGCCCGTGCAGGCGCTCGGCCAGCTCACGCAGCTTTGCGGGACCGTGGTACACGGCGTACGCGGCGGCCACGATGGCCAGCAATGCCTGAGCGGTGCAGATGTTGGAGGTCGCCTTCTCTCGGCGGATGTGCTGCTCGCGGGTCTGCAGGGCCAAACGGTAGGCGGGGGCACCGGAGGAATCCGTGGACACGCCCACGATGCGACCGGGCATCGAACGCTCCACGCCCTTGCGGGTGGCCATGAACGCGGCGTGCGGACCACCGTAGAACAGCGGCACACCGAATCGCTGGGCGGAACCTACGGCAATATCGGCGCCGGCAGAACCCGGGCTCTGCAGCATGGTCAGGGCCAGCAGATCGGTGCTCACGGTCGCCAGAGCACCGGCCTCGTGGGCAGCCTCGATCACGGAGCTGGGATCGATGACATCACCGTCCGCGCCGATCTGCGCGACGACCACACCGAAGAAGTCTCCGTCCGAGGCCAAGGTGGCCGCGGCGTCGTCGGCGCCCAAGTCCGCGATGACCAGCTCGATGCCGGCGGCGCGAGCGCGGCCGGTGAGAATGGCGAGCGTCTGCGGAAGGGAACGGCTGTCAACGATCACACGGGAGCTACGGGACTTGCGGTTGGCGCGGCGCATCATCAGAACGGCCTCGGCCACGGCGGAGGACTCGTCCAGCAGGGACGCATTGGCCACGTCCATGCCGGTCAGGTCGATCACGGCGTTCTGGAACGTAAGCAGCAGTTCCAAGCGGCCCTGGGAAATTTCGGGCTGGTACGGGGTGTACGAGGTGTAGAAGCCCGGGTTCTCCAGAATGTTGCGGCGGATCGCGGCGGGGGTGACCGTGTCGAAGTACCCCTGACCGATCATCTGGCGCATCACGGTGTTCTTGCCCGCGATGGTGCGGATGGCCGCCAGCGCCTCGGTCTCGTCAAGGGGCGCAGGCAGGTCCAAGGTGTCGCGGAATCGGATGCTCTCGGGGACGGCCCGATCAATCAGCTGATCGAGGCTGTCCACGCCCACGGCGTTGAGCATGGTGGTGATGTCATCGGCGTCTGGGCCGATGTGGCGGGGCAGGAAAGACATGTGAGGGTCTCCTGGGTTACTTGAGGGCGTGCTAAGTCCCGGTGAGTTCCTCCCCGCTCTGTACATCAACCTGAGAGATTTCGCCGGTGGCCGCGGATATCCGCGATCACCGACCTGCCCCGTCGGTGCTCGGCCGCGGCGTCATGCCAGGGACGAGCTCTTCAGAGTGGCCTGGTGCGGCGGTACGGGTGCCTGAGAGATTCCCGGGGAGGGTTTGCTCCTTCGGCGATGGCGCGATGCTTACGCACCCGCCATGCTCTCCCGCCGCACTGTGACGGCCAAGATGGTCAGTCCTAGTTTCGCACAACCCCGGGCAGCACAAAGCCCCGCACCGAAAACAGTGCAGGGCTTTGCGAAGTAGCAGTACCGCCACCTGCCCTTGCGGGTCAGGCTACGCGGCCGTACCTGCGCTCGAAGCGCGGGGAATTACTTGACGGTGACGGTAGCGCCAGCAGCCTCGAGGGATTCCTTGGCCTTGTCTGCGGCTTCTTTGTTGGCACCTTCCAGAACGGGCTTGGGAGCGCCGTCCACGAGGTCCTTGGCTTCCTTCAGGCCCAGGGAGGTCAAGGCACGAACTTCCTTGATGACCTGGATCTTCTTGTCGCCTGCAGCTTCGAGGATGACGTCGAACTCGGTCTTCTCTTCCTCAGCAGCAGCTTCGCCGCCGGCGGCGGGAGCGCCACCAGCCACGGCCACGGGGGCAGCAGCGGTTACGTCGAAGGTCTCTTCGAAGGCCTTGACGAACTCGGACAGCTCGATGAGGGAGAGCTCCTTGAAAGCCTCGATCAATTCTTCGGTGGTCAGCTTAGCCATGGTGTTGGCTCCTTCTTTTACGTGGTTGTCAGTGCCCGCGGGCGCTGACGAGGTTTTGCGTGGTGATAGAACACGGGTTCATCCGGCCGGAACCGGAACCCGAAACCCAGGGGATCCCGTGAGGGATCAGGCGGCGTTCTCGCCCTGTTCCTCGACCTTGGCACGCAGGGCTTCTGCGGTGCGCACGGTCTTGGACAGCGGGGCCTGGAACAGCGCGGCAGCCTTGGACAGGGACGCCTTGGCAGCGCCTGCGACCTTGGCCAGCAGAACCTCGCGGGACTCGAGGTCCGCAAGCTTCTTGATCTCCGCTTCGTCCATTGCAACGCCGTCAAGGTAACCGCCCTTGACGATCAGCTCCGGGTTGTCCTTGGCGAAGTCACGCAAGCTCTTGGCAGCTTCGACAGGGTCACCCGAGATGAACGCGATAGCCGAGGGGCCGTTAAGCTGGCCCTCGAACGCGTCGATGCCGACTTCCTTGGCCGCAATTGCGGTCAGCGTGTTCTTCACCACGGCGTATTCAGCGTTCTCACCGAGTGCGCGGCGCAGCGTCTTCAGCTGAGCCACGGTGAGCCCGCGGTACTCCGTCAGGACGGCAGCGTGCGAGTTGGAGAAGAATTCCTTCAACTCCGCAACCGCGGCAGCCTTTTCAGGATTCGCCATGGTGCTCCTTCCTTGCTTGTGTATGCCGGATTCTCGTGATCCGCTTCGGAACACAAAAAAGCCCCGCGCAGATGCCCGGGGCTCGACCTGATACACAACGCAAACGGTTCACTCCGCAGGACGCTGTCGAAAAGATTCGTGCTGGTTCACCTGCGCTGGCCATTCTCCGTTTCCGGAGAACTCTTCGATCACACAGGCTTGCGCACGCGTGATGACCGGCGGTCTTAGGTACGCACCAATGTACCCGACGATTTCGGGGCACGCCAAATCGACAGTTCCCGCACCACGTTCCGCAGATTCGGATGTCTCGTGGCGAGCTTTCTACTCCCTGATCCGCTCCGGGTGCGTGTACACGTTGCACGTGCCGCGGCGGTTGAAACCCACCACGGTCACCCCGTGCTCGCGGCCGTGCTTCACCGCGAGTGCCGAGGGCGCGCTGACGGCCGAGAGCACCGGGATTCCGGCCATGGCGGCCTTGCTGACCAGTTCGAAGGATGCCCGGGCGGACACTTGCAGTACGCAGTCGTTGAGCGGGAGTTTGTCGTGGTGCATGGCCCATCCGATGACCTTGTCCACGGCGTTGTGCCGGCCCACGTCCTCCCGCACCACGAGCGGCTCCTGGGTCGAGGCCAGGAACAACCCTGCGGCGTGGACTCCCCCGGTCGCATCGAAGACCTTCTGATGATCGCGGAGTTCATCGGGCAACCGCACGAGCCGTTCCGCTCCCATGACCGGGCGCACCGGCGGCAGCGGATACGAACTCGGCTTGACGATCTCCTCCATGGACGACGTCCCGCAGACCCCGCACGAGGACGAGGTGTAGACGTTGCGCGCTGCAACCCTCTTGGGCCCCGGCGCTCCCGGAGCCAGCCGCACGTCGATCACGTTGTAGGTTCGATGGCCGTCCTGGTCCACACCCGAGCTGTAATCCATCCCCGCAATGTGGTCCATCTGCCGGACGACTGCTTCGCTCAGCAAGTAGCCGGGCACCAGTTCGAAGTCGTGGCCGGGCGTGCGCATGGTCACGGTGAACTGTTCGCCGTTGAGCCGGATCTCCAACGGTTCTTCACCCGCGAGCTTGTCCGGTCCGGTCAATTCTTCACCGTCCGCAGACAATTTCCGTACTCGAGTGGGAACCACGATTCTGCTGACCATGAGTCGTCATCCGTCCAGGCCCACCCACGAATGGGTGCCATCGGTATAGGTCTGTCGCTTCCAGATGGGCACGCGGGCCTTGATGCGGTCCACCAAGGCATCACACGCCGCAAAGGCTTCCTTGCGGTGGGCGGACGCGACCGCGGCTTCCAGTGCACTGTCCCCCACTGCCAGCGAGCCGATGCGATGTTCGGCCCAGATCCGCACCTGCGGGAACTCCACCGCGATCTCCTCGGCCACCTGGCGGATCACGGTGTCGGCATCCGGGTGAGCGCTGTACTCGAGTCCCGTAACGCCCGAGCGGCCGTCGTCATGGTCACGAATCACACCGCTGAAGCCCACCACCGCCCCGCAGTCAGCCGCGCTCACGGCCGCTTGGGCGCGCGCCGGGTCCAAGGGCTCGTTCGTCACCTGTGCGTGCAGTACTCGGGACGACGACGCCGCTGGCGCGGGTTCGGCTGCCGTACCGCGCTCCTCCCCGTGGCCGTGCACGTCCTCCAGTTGAGCGCTGATATGGTCCAGCAGCGGTTCGAGCACCGCCATCCCGTCCTTCACCCCACCCTTGGAACCGGGCAGATTCACGACGAATGTCATACCCACTTGACCTGCCACCCCGCGGCTCATTACGGCGGTGGCGGTCTTCTGAAGCCCATACGCCCACAAGCCGTGCATGACTCCGGGGGATTCCCGTTCCAGGATCCGCGCTGTGGCTTCCGGGGTGACGTCGTCAGAGTTGAGACCGGTTCCGCCGCTGGTCACGATGAACCTTGGGCGTTCGGCCTGCGGTGTCTGTTCTGTGAGCTCGCGCAGGGTTTGCTCGACCTCCGGACCGTCCGGAATCACGCGCACCGGATCCACGGCGAGCCCCATTCCGGTGAGCCACTCGTGCAGGATGGGGCCGCACAGATCCTGGGCCGTGCCACGTGCGGCGGACGAGGACACGATCACGACCACCGCGCGGCGGCCCAGCAGGTTCGCCCCGTGTGATTCGTCCCGATGGGGACCGTGATCTTTGACCCCGTGCTCATCGCTGGGCCCGTGGGTGTCGGTCACTGTCTGCTCCAATCGCCGCTCTTACCGCCGGACTTGGCCACGACCTGCACGCCCGTGATCTGGGCGGCCTTGTCCACGGCCTTGATCATGTCGTAGAGCGTGAGTCCGGCAACGCTGGCCGCCGTCAGGGCTTCCATTTCCACCCCGGTGACACCGCGTGTTTTGACCGTGGCGCTGATGCTCACACGGTCTTCGCCCGGAACCAGATCCACCGTGACCTTGGACAACGGCAGCGGGTGGCACAGCGGAATCAGATCAGGAGTGCGCTTTGCCGCCATGATGCCGGCAATCCGGGCCACGGCCAGGGCATCGCCCTTGGGGAGATCGCCGGTGGCCAGCAGCTCGATGACGTCCGGTCGCGTGATCACCTCAGCTACCGCGGTGGCTTCGCGAGACGTCACGGCTTTCTCGCTCACGTCCACCATGTGCGCCGTGCCGTCTTCGCGCACGTGCGTCAACCGTTCCTGGTTGTCACTCACTGGCCGTCTCCTGTCTGATCGCCCCGCCACTGACGGGCAAAATTTGTACGCGTGTCCCGGACGTGAGTTCGTTGGCTCCCGCGGGGATCCGCAGCAACACGTTAGCGCGCGCGGCTGACATCAACAGGTGCGACGACGCTCCCCCCACGCAGCGCACGACAGGTTCCCGCGCGGCGTCGTCCGTCGTTTCGAGAACACCCCGACGCAGCTGGGTGCGACCGGGCAGACCGCGTACTGGTTCTGCGAGAACCGCGGAGGCCCAGCGGGGTGGCGTGCAGCAACCCCAGACGTCCGCAAGAGCGGGCCGCAGGAACATCTCGCACGAGACCCACGTGCTGACAGGGTTGCCGGGAAGGCAGACCACGGGTACGTCCCGGTACACGCCCAGGCCCTGGGGCCCTCCTGGCTGCATTGCCACGTGCCCGAACCACATCTGGGCTTCACGTTCCAAGGTCACTCGGACCACCTCGAAGGCGCCGGCGCTGATCCCCCCGCTCGTGATGATCAGATGGGGAGCTGCGCCGGCCACGGCCTTTCGAAGTCTCCGGGAAAATTCTTCCGGGTCGTCCGTGACGCTGAGCGTGGTCACGGAGAACGCACCCGCTTCCTCGAGCCACGCCTCGAGCAGCGGACCATTGGCGTCGTAAATGGCACCGGGTTCCAAGGGTTGCCCGGCCGCGAGGACTTCGTCCCCACCGGTCACCACCAGGATGGCTGGGCCATTTCGCACCGTCACCGTGGCAGCGCCGTCCAGACCCAGTGCGGCGCACGCACCCAGCGCGGCGGGTCCCAGAGTGGTCCCGGCGGGCAAGGCGACCGAACCGCGTTCGACGTCGCTGCCCTCCGCGCGCACGAAAGTCCCGGGGTCAATCGTGGCGGCGTTCTCCGCCGTGACGGTGATGCGATCGGTGTCGAAGGATGAGGGTGTGACTCGCTCCACGGGAATCACGGCATCGGCGCCGGCGGGCAGGGCGGCTCCGGTCATCACGGCCATGGCGGTGCCGGGTGCGAGGGCCGACGGCGCGGCCCCGGCCGCCTGCGTTCCGGACACGGGCAGCGTGACGTTTCCTTCTCCATCCGGAGTCCTGCGAAACTCCGAGCTGCGCACGGCGAACCCGTCCATTTGGGAGTTCGTGAAGGGCGGCAGCGAGATCGGAGCCGTCAGGTCCCGAGCGAGCACGCGGCCACGCGCCCGAGCCAAGGGAAGCTCGAGACCGGCGACGGCGGCGTCGTAACCGTGGGCGAGGGCGTCGCAGACGGCTGCGGCGTGATCGTCGATGCTGCGGCTCATACCCCCTACCCTAAGCGGGCTGGACACACGCCTTAGACTGGCCCCATGTCCATTTTCCTCGGTATCCCGCAAGCGCTACCGACCCGGGGCGTGCCCGAACAGGGGCCCCTGGTGGATCGCTTCGGGCGCGTGGCCACGGACCTGAGAATTTCGATCACGGACAAGTGCAATTTGCGCTGCACGTACTGCATGCCCGCGGAGGGAATGGACTGGCTGTCCAAGTCGTCCCTGATGACCACTGACGAGATCGTGCGGCTCACCCGCATTGCCGCAGAAGAATTCGGGGTCAAGGAACTCCGGCTCACCGGCGGCGAGCCCCTGATCCGCCCGGACCTCGAAGAAATCGTGGCCGCGGTGACCGAGGCGCTGCCCGGCTTCCCAGTTTCCATGACGACCAATGGGATCGGCCTGGCCCAGCGCGCCGAAGGGCTTGTCGCGGCTGGCATGACCCGCGTGAACGTCTCCCTGGACACCCTGTGCGCCGAGACGTATAAGCAACTCGCGCGCCGCAACAAACTCAGCGAGACCCTTGAGGGCGTGGCCGCCGCGCAGGCTGCGGGGCTGTCTCCGGTGAAGCTCAACGCCGTCTTGATGCGCGGCGTCAACGACCGCGAAGCCCCCGAGCTGCTGCGCTGGGCGCTCGAGCACAATTGTTCGCTGCGCTTCATCGAGCAGATGCCGCTCGACGCCGATCACGGCTGGACCCGCACCAACATGGTGACCGCTGCGGAGATTCGCGAGGACCTCTCCGAGCACTTCGATCTGAGCGCGGATCGGGATCCGCGTAACGGCGCGCCCGCGGAGAAAATGATCGTGCGCGAACGCGGAGGAACAGAAGTTATCGGCACCGTGGGCATCATCGCCTCCGTGACCGAACCGTTCTGCGCGGACTGCACGCGCACCCGCATCACCGCCGAGGGCAGGGTGCGCTCGTGCCTGTTCTCCCACCACGAGACAGACCTGATGCAGTTGCTGCGCTCTGACGCAACAGACCACGACATCGCCCAGCGTTGGCGGGCTGCCATGTGGGTCAAACCCCGCGCCCACGGCATGGACCACGCGGGCCTGGACTCCGAGGATTATGTTCAGCCCGATCGCAGCATGAGCGCCATTGGAGGCTGACACAACAGTGCTCGTTCGTTACTTCGCGGCCGCCGCCGCATCCGCAGGCACCGAGCAGGAAGAAGTGGCCGCTGACACGGCCATGACGCGTTCGGAACTTCAGCAAGTGCTCACTCATTTGCACCCCGTGGCCCCCGCGGGTGAAAAGACCCTGGCGCAGGTCCTTCCTCAGTGTTCCTGGCTGGTCAATGGCGTGGCCCGCAAGGATCCGGAATCGCCCATTGCTCCGGCGGCCACGGTGGACGTGCTGCCTCCGTTTGCCGGTGGCTGAGTCAGCGCCCCCGCCCCCATTGCCCGACGGAACGTGGTGGCGCGGCGTCGAGGTCGTTCGCCATGCACGCCGTGGCACTGCGCAGCACATCGCTCACGAGCTGGGCCGTGCGCTGGTCAGCACCCGTTCTTCCGCCGTATCGGTGGACCTCGTGGACGCGGTCGGAGCGACCCTGGCCTGCGATGTCCACGCGTTGTGCCCTGTGCCCCATTACGCCTCGAGTGCCATGGACGGTTATGCCGTGTGCGGCTCGGGCCCCTGGCGAGTGATGACCGGGGACACTTCTGTGCACGATGCCGCGTCCACTGCGGCTCTCGAATTGGCTCCGAGTCAGGCCGTGCCCGTGGTGACGGGCGGGGTGATCCCCGGCGGAACCGACACCGTCATTCGGGATGAATACGCGCTGCGTACCGGAGATGAATTACGGTTCGACGATTCCTGCCCGACCTCCGAACTCGAGGGCCGGCACATCAGGCCCGCAGGGACCGAATGTCGATCCGGCGAAAGGATTCTCACCGCCGGGAGCGTCCTGAGTCCGGCGGACATCGCCTTGGCCGCGGTGAGCGGGGTGGACAAGGTACCGGTGGTTCCCGTTCCGGATGCACGGCTACTGCTCACGGGTTCGGAGGTCCAATCCTCAGGGGTTCCGACACCGGGGTTCGTCCGCGACGCCTTCGCGCCCACGGTGCCGCCCGTTCTCACGTCCCTGGGCGCACGTGTCGATTCCGTGCGGCGGCTGCCCGACGACGCTGCTGTCTTTGCGGCCGCCCTCGACGTCGCGATCACGGACCGCGTGCCGCTCGTCATCACGACCGGAGGCACGGCCCGCTCCCGCGCCGATCACGTGCGAGCGCACCTGGAACGTCGTACGACACCGATCATCGACGAACTGGATCTTCAACCCGGTCATCCCACTTTGTTCGCCGCATGCGGCCCGGGCACCGCGGTGCTCGCCCTGCCGGGGAATCCCTTGGCAGCCATGACGGCGCTGACGGTGTTGGCTGTGCCATTCCTCTGCGGACTCCTGGGCCGCCCTGCTCCGGTGCCGGTCAGCGTGACGGTCGCCCACGAGATTGCCGGCACCCGCCGCGAACGGTTGGTCCCGGCTTTCCAACACGCCGACGGCGCCTGGTCACCATGCAGGCAGATCGGCGCCAACATGCTTCGAGGGTTGTCCAGCGCCCAAGCGCTGCTGAGTGTGCCGGTCGAGGGCTTATCCGCAGGTGCCCGGACCGAGGCCTTGGCCCTGCCCTGGTAGACCCTGGGTCAGTCGGCCCGGAAATCCCTCATCCACACGGCGGACTGCCCAGCGTCCTGGAAACCCAATTGTACGTTGACCCAGTTCATCCGGTCGTTGCCGGTGTGGGTCCACGAGTACACCGTGTCCACTTCGGGTTGCACCTCGACCAGTTGTTTGAGGTTGGCCATTTTCAGTCGCATGCCCAGCCGGCGCCCTCGGTGTTCGCGGATCACCAGCGTCTCGTCCTGGAGGGCCAGGGTGGGTCGGTGCTGCGCCAGGATCAGTTCGGTCATTCCCACCAGCTCACCGGCGTCCCGGTCCTCGGCCACGGCCATGAGGGACCGGTCTCCGTCTTCTTCGCGCAGCTGCTCGGTGCGGCGCACGCGTTCGGCGTCCCACGGGTCCGGATCGGTCACGATCGGCTTCACGAAGGAGTCGCTCGGCAACCGCGCGTGGAGTCGAGCCAGCGGCTCCAACAAGTGTTCCGGCGCAGAACCAACCCACGTGTGCAGTGCGTAGCGATCGGCGAAGGGTACTTCTTCCAACGACCGTTCGATTGCCTCGAGGCGCTCCTGCGGCAAGGGAACGTCCAGCAGCGCGAAACTGCTCACGGTCTGAAGTTCGTAGCCGGCGTGCTCGGCAAAGCGGGTCTGCCGGTGGCTCGCAGGAAGTTTCCCGGAACCGTCCGCGGCGTCGATCCATTCGACACCCACACCGCTGGTTTCACCGCCCATGACGCTTCCGTCACCGGGACCGGCCGGGGCTCGCAATTCCGACGCCGGATGTTCCGTCACCAACCGGATCACGCGCCGCGATTCCCCGTACGCCAGTTGCTCGGCCGCCGACAACAAGGTCCGTCCGATGCCTTCGGACAGTTCGTCCGGGTCCACGTCCACCACGATCTGGGCGACATCAGTGTCGGCGATCAACGGCATGCGCACCTCCGCCCGACCGACCAGCCGACCGTCCATGTAGGCACACAGAATATTGACCCGTTCGTACGGGTCCTTGAGGTCACGGTAGATGTCATGGGCCTCATTGCTCAGCTCGGAGGTCCCCCACACGTAACGACGCGAGGCCTGCACGAGGGCGGCTACCTGCCCGAGTTGATCCTGCGCGGCCTGATCGAACTCGTCAGGGATACGCATCAGCTCAATGGCAAGCGCTGATGTCTGACTCACGGGGGACTCCTTTCACGCTCCGAGCTGTTCGGAACGCACCTGCCTACAATCGATCATGCACCATTGCAGCCGATTGAAATAGCAAGTCTACTGCCTAGTTTACCGCTGCGGCCTCGGGCAAGACAGAAGGGCCCGGCCATGAATGGTCCGAGCCCTTCTGTTCTATAGCGTCAACCGTGCCTCATCCGGGCACGGGCGATGCTCACGCCTCGCTGACAACCTCGGTGGCGTTCGGGTCCACGGGAACACCCGGGCCGAACGTGGTGGCAACGGTGGCCTTGGTGACGTAACGGCCCTTGGAAGCGGAGGGCTTCAAACGAAGCACCTCTTCCAGTGCAGCGCCGTAGTTCTCGGCCAGCTTCTGAGTGTCGAAGGACGCCTTGCCGATGATGAAGTGCAAGTTGGAGTGCTTGTCGACACGGAAATCGATCTTGCCGCCCTTGATGTCGCCGACAGCCTTGGCCACGTCCATGGTCACGGTGCCGGTCTTGGGGTTCGGCATCAGGTTACGGGGACCCAGAACCTTACCCAGACGACCGACCTTGCCCATCATGTCCGGGGTGGCCACGGCGGCGTCGAAGTCCACCCAGCCGTCCTGGACCTTGGCGATCAGGTCGTCGGAACCCACGTAGTCGGCGCCGGCTGCTTCAGCAGCCGCTGCCTTGTCACCGGTGGCGAAGACGACCACGCGGGCGGTCTTACCGGTGCCGTGCGGCAGGTTCACGGTGCCGCGAACCATCTGGTCAGCCTTGCGGGGGTCAACGCCCAAACGCATGGCCACCTCGACGGTGGGGTCGGACTTGCTGCCTTCGGCCAATTCCTTGGCCAGGGCGACTGCCTCGGCGGGGGCGTAGAACTTGCCCTCTTCGATCTTGGCGGCAGCCGCCTGGTATGCCTTGCTGCGCTTTGCCATCTGCTTGTTCTCCTTGTGCAGTTGTGGTCTGCGGACCGCGCTCGGCCCTGCCACGGGAAAATGTCTGGTACTGAGAGCTAGCTAGAGCGCTCAGGCAACCTCGATGCCCATGGAACGGGCAGTGCCGGCGATGATCTTGGCAGCAGCCTCGACATCGTTGGCGTTGAGGTCTTCCTTCTTGGTCTCGGCGATCTCACGGACCTGGTCCATGGTGATCTTGCCGACCTTGTTGGTGTGGGGCACACCGGAACCCTTGGCGACGCCTGCAGCCTTCTTGATCAGCTGAGCAGCCGGCGGGGTCTTGGTGATGAAAGTGAACGAACGGTCCTCGTACACGGTGATTTCCACCGGCACGATGTTGCCGCGCTGGGATTCCGTGGCCGCGTTGTAGGCCTTGCAGAATTCCATGATGTTGACGCCGTGCTGACCGAGTGCGGGACCCACGGGAGGAGCCGGGTTAGCGGCACCTGCCTGGATCTGCAGCTTGATCAGGCCTGCGACCTTCTTCTTGGGAGCCATGTGATGGTCCTTTGCTTGCTGTGCGTACCGCCGCACAGGAGCGTACGACGGCGGGTGGTCACCGTGGCGCGGTGACCGAACGGAAACGCCCCGGACCAAAGCTCATCCGGGGGTGTCCGAAAACTAGTGGCCAGATCAGATCTTGGTGACCTGGTGGAAACCCAGGGTGACCGGGGTTTCGCGCTCGAAGATGGACACCAGCACCACGAGCTGCTGGGATTCCACCTTGATCTCGGAGATCGTGGCGGGGAGGGTCTCGAACGGGCCCTCCTTCACGATCACGGACTCGCCGACCTCGAAGTCCACGGTGATGGTCGGCTCCGCCGCACCGCCCGCGGCACCGCCGCCGGAGGCGTCACCCAGGCCCTTGGCCTTCTCCGGGGTCTCGAACACCGGAGCGAGCATCTCGAACACTTCGTCCATGCGCAGCGGCACGGGGTTGTAGGCATCCTGCCCGACGAATCCGGTGACGCCCGGGGTGTGACGAACCGCGCCCCAGGAGGCGTCGGTGAGGTTCATGCGAACCAGCACGTAGCCGGGGATCCGAACACGGCGCACGGTCTTGCGCTGGGCGTTCTTGATCTCCACGACCTCTTCCATGGGCACCTCGATCTGGAAGATGTCCTCTTCCATGTTGAGGGACTGGATACGGGTCTCCAGGTTGGTCTTCACGCGATTCTCGTAACCGGCATAGGTGTGAATCACGAACCAGTCGCCCTCTTGGCGGCGCAGCTTGGACTTGAACTCCTCGACGGGGTCGACCTCGTCCTCGGTGTCCTGCTCCTCACCACCCTCTGCCTCTGCCGGTGCCTCAGCCGGGGCTTCCGTGGCGTCGGCCTGATCGACGTCTGCGGTCTCGGTCTCAGCCGGGGCCTGCTCAGCCTGATCGGCAGTGGCGGACACGCTCTCGGCAGCCTCTGACTGCGCAGCATCCGCCGAGGCGGACTCCGGCTGCGTTGCCTCAGTGGCTTCGTTTTCGAGCTCGTGGTCGGTCACTGGTGATTCCTGCTTTCTATGGACGACTAGAAGATTGAGTGGTCTCAGGCCTGTTCGCCGTTGCCGAAGAGCCAAATGGCAACCTGACCGAAGCCCAGGTCCAGAAGCGAAATCAGCAACATCATGAAGGCCACGAAGACCAGCACGACCAGAACGTAGTTGACGAGTTCGCGGCGAGAAGGCGCCACGACCTTCTTCAGCTCGCCGATGACCTGTCGGATGAACAACCAGATGCGACCAAAAAAGCCCCGCTGCTGATTGGATCCAGCGGGTTGGTCCGAGGTTTCTCCGGTAACGGTGTGCGACATCGGCTCTCCCCTGCGTGGATTGGTTCCCGGCGGTGGTTTATGTGCCGTTGTAGGTCTGAAGCAGGGCAGACAGGACTCGAACCTGCAACCTGCGGTTTTGGAGACCGCTGCGCTACCAATTGCGCCACTGCCCTTCAGTTTGCGGCTTGTTCACACAAGACCACGAACACGGTGCATGAGCTTACCACCTTCGCCCGACCGATCCGGCACTCGGTCCGAATTCAGGCGTGCGAAAGTAAACGCACCAACAAGCCATGGTACGCGCACGGGGCCCTCCGTGCAAAGCAAGCAGATCCGCGCCTAAACTGGGAGGCGAGCGCCTACTGGCTGCGCAGTCAGGGCGGACGCCGTCACCGAACCGAGGAGAGTTGACCACCATGCCCCCAGCTCAGCAGCGAATTTCCCGCAAGATCGACGCGATTGCCGAGTCCGCGACCCTCGCGGTGGACGCGAAGGCCAAGGCGCTCAAGGCCGAGGGGCGTCCCGTGATCGGTTTCGGTGCCGGTGAACCCGACTTCTCGACCCCCGATTACATTGTCGAGGCTGCCGCCGAGGCTCTCAAGGATCCCAAGAACTTCCGGTACTCCCCCGCCGCAGGCCTGCCCGAGCTTCGTCAGGCAATAGCCGACGCCACCGCTCGTGATTGCGGCTGGACCGTAGAACCGTCGCAGGTTCTGGTCACCAACGGCGGCAAGCAGGCCGTGTACGAGGCATTCCAGACCGTGGTGGACGAGGGCGACGACGTCTTGCTCCCCGCCCCCTACTGGACCACCTATCCCGAGGCCATCCGCTTGGCCGGGGGCAACCCCGTCGAGGTGTTTGCCGGCGCGGATCAGGATTACAAGGTCACCCCCGAACAGCTTGAGGCCGCTTACACGGAGAACACCAAGGCACTGCTGTTCTGCTCGCCCTCCAACCCCACCGGTTCGGTCTACAGCGCCGAGGAGACCAAGGCCGTGGGCGAATGGGCCGCGTCCAAGGGCATCTTTGTGATCAGCGACGAGATCTACCAACACCTGACTTACGACGGCGTGGAGTTCACCTCGATCGCCCAGGCCGCTCCCGAATTGCACGAGCACCTGATCCTGCTCAACGGTGTGGCCAAGACCTACGCGATGACCGGTTGGCGCGTGGGGTGGATGGTCGGCCCCAAGGATGTCATCAATGCCGCCGCCAACCTGCAGTCCCACCTCAGCTCCAATGTGAACAACGTGGCCCAGCGCGCGGCACTCGCCGCCCTGAACGGGCCCATGGACCAGGTGACTGCCATGCGCGAGGCCTTTGATCGCCGTCGTCGGGTGATCGTTGACGGGCTCAATGCCATTGACGGCGTGGTCTGCCCCACCCCCACCGGCGCGTTCTATGCCTATCCGGACGTGACCGCACTGTTGGGTCGCGAATTCGACGGCGTGACGCCCCAGACCAGCGCAGAGCTGGCCGAAATGATCCTGGAACGGGCCGAAGTGGCTGTGGTCCCTGGTGAAGCGTTCGGCCCGTCCGGTTACCTGCGCCTGTCCTACGCCCTGGGAGACGATGATCTTGCCGAGGGCCTGTCCCGCCTACAGAAAGTTCTGGGAGCCAAGTAGATGAACTTCAAAGAAACCCTGCACTCCGTGGACCAGCAGCTACCCTCCCCCGTGGAGATGCCCAGCTCCGCCGTGGTCGCCAGTGGTCTGATCGGTGGCTACGCCGTGGCCCGCCTGACCAAAATCCGCGCGCTGGGCGGTGTGGCCCTGCTGGCGGACGGCGTAATGGCCGGACGCACTTGGTACAAGTCCGCCGGACCCGCCACGACCGCGGGCCTGAGCGTGCTGTACCTGGCGGGCTTCGGGTTGTCCCACCCGCTGGCCAAGAAGATCGGCGCGTGGCCCTCCGTGCTGACCGTGGCGGCCGTCAACTCGGCGGCCTCGTGGTTCCTGGTGGACCGCCACAATTTCGCCCGGGCCGAGGAGGAACTGAACGAGATCGCCTGAGGGATCAGCCAGCAGAAGCAGGGGCCCGCACCACGTGGTGCGGGTCCCTGCTTCTGTTCAACGACCGGTGGTCGTCAGTCGTCCACGGCGTCGCGGCCGCGCCGGACGATCAGCGGATCCGGTGGGTACACCACCGAGGTGTCCTTGTCCTCGTAGTCGAACTGGTTGAGGAAGTAGCGCATGGCGTTTAGTCGGGCACGCTTCTTGTCGTTGGACTTGATGGTGATCCACGGCGCGTGGTCCGTGTCCGTGCGGCGGAAGGTCTCTTCCTTGGCCACGGTGTAGTCCTCCCAGCGGTCCAGGGAAGCCAGGTCCATGGGCGAAAGCTTCCAACGGCGCACGGGGTCGATCTGGCGGATCGCGAAGCGGGTGCGCTGTTCGTGCTGGGTCACGGAGAACCAGAACTTGGTCAGGTGAATTCCCGCGTCCACGAGCATCTGCTCGAACGTGGGTGCCTGCTCCATGAAACTTTCGTACTCTTCGTCGGTGCAGAAGCCCATGACGCGTTCCACGTTGGCACGGTTGTACCACGAACGGTCGAACAGCACGATCTCGCCATTGGTGGGCAAGTGTTGGATGTAGCGCTGGAAGTACCACTGACCCAATTCACGGTCCGACGGCTTGTTCAGCGCCACCGTACGTGCGGCACGCGGGTTGAGGTGCTCGGTGAAGCGTTTGATGGTGCCGCCCTTGCCTGCGGCGTCACGGCCCTCGAACACGATCACGTGCTTGAGGTCATTGTCCTGACCCCAGTACTGAAACTTGAGCAGCTCGATCTGGAGCTGGTACTTCTCGAGTTCGTAGTCCTCGCGGGACATGCGCTCGTCATACGGGTAGCCCTCGCGCCACGTCTCCACGGCGCTTCCACCTGGATCGATGAGGTCCGGGTCCGGAGACTGCCCGTCCCGCACCGTGTACCCCTGTTCCACAAGTTTGTCGATGAACTCGCGGAGGTTCTCCCGTGCCGGTTCCTGCTGCGGGGTCATATGTCCTCCTAGTGGGTTGTGCCGCGGGCGGCACCTGTATACGTCTCGCGATCAATCCTAGTTGGCGGGGTTAACGAGTGTTGAACACGGCGCGGTACCGGCCTTCATCCGCAATACTCCCAACTCACTAGACTGGAAACGGAAGGTTCGACACTCGATCACCCAGGAGCGCTGAAGCACGCATGAGAATTGGCCTAATGACGAGCGGTGGAGACTGCCCCGGACTGAATGCCGTGATCCGCGGTGCTGTCCTGCACGGAATCAAGTCCTACGACCACGAGTTCGTGGGCTTCCGTGACGGTTGGCGCGGTGTGGTTGAAGGCGACATCATGGACCTTCCTCGCCAGAGTGTTCGTGGCCTGGCGCGCCAGGGCGGCACCATTCTGGGCACCTCGCGGACCAACCCGTTCGACGGCCCCAACGGCGGTCCGGAGAACATTGCCAAGGTGCTGGAGGCCAACGAGATCGACGCGATCGTTGCCATCGGCGGCGAGGGCACGCTGGCCGGCGCCAAGAGGCTTGCGGATGCGGGGCTCCCCGTGGTGGGCGTTCCCAAAACCATCGACAACGATTTGAAGGCCACCGACTACACGTTCGGTTTCGACACCGCCGTGTCTATCGCGACCGACGCCATGGACCGATTGCGCACCACCGGTGAATCACACCACCGCTGCATGGTGGCTGAGGTCATGGGCCGCCACGTGGGCTGGATCGCGCTGCATTCCGGCATGGCGGCCGGTGCCCACGCGATCCTGATCCCCGAATACGGGGTCTCCATGGAGCAGGTCTTCAAGTGGGTCAAGGAAGTCTACGACCGCGGTCGCGCACCGCTCGTGGTCGTGGCCGAGGGTTTCATCCCCGAAGGCTACGAAGAGGCCATCGCGGGCAAGGGCCAGGAAGCATCCGGCCGACCGCGCCTGGGCGGCATCGGGGATTACGTGACCCGTGAGATCGAGGACATCACCGGTATCGAAACCCGTAACACCATCCTGGGGCACATCCAGCGCGGCGGCGCGCCCACCGGTTTCGACCGTGTACTCGCCACGCGTCTCGGCATGGCTGCAGCGACCATGGCCGCGGATCAGGACTGGGGTCAGATGTGCGCCCTGCGCGGCACCGACGTGGTGCGCGTGGACTTCGCCGAGGCACTGGACGGCCTCAAGGAGGTCCCGCTGGATCGCTACGAAGAGGCCATGGTGCTATTCGGGCGGTAGTCTCCCGGCGGCGTCGGCGAACCGGCGCTGGCGAACCGGCACCGGCCCCACTGCAAGGCAACCCCTCCCCGTGGCCGGGGCAGAGAGATGAATCGCGGCGGTTCAGGTAGCTACCTGAACCGCCGCGATTCTCTTGTCTGGCGAGACCTAAAGTCGCATGCCGCCGTCGCGAGGTCCGCGCATGAGGTCCTTGGGCCTACCGACCACGGAACCCGCGTCGGGCTGGACCACCACGGTCTGGGCGGCAGACCATTGCTCGGTCGATCCCGCGTCCTCGGCGCCCTCCGGCAGGGTGGCGTCAGCCTGTGCCGCGGCGCTTTCGACAGTGTCCCGCACCAGCAGCTCGGCCTGCGGGTCCACGTTGCGCTTGAGCACGGCCAACGCAATGGGGCCGGCCTCATAATGCAGTCGCGCCGACGTCACCTGCCCCACCTTCTTACCGTTGAGCGTGACCTCCGCCCCCGCTGACGGCAGGGTGTGCTGGGACCCATCGAGATCCAGGAACGTGAGCCTACGCGGCGGGTGTCCCAGGTTGTGCACACGGGCCACGGTCTCCTGCCCCTTGTAACAACCCTTGGACAGGTGCACTGCCGTGCGCATCCAGTCGAGCTCGTGGGGAATGGTCTTGACATCCGTTTCGGCACCCCAGCGCGGGCGCCACGCGGCAATGCGCAGCGCCTCCGCGGCCCAGGAACCCGCCGGGACGAGTCCACGCTGGTTCAGTGCAGTTGCCGCTGAATCCAGTACCGTCATAGGAATCAGGTGCTCGAACCAGGGGCGTTCCAGCCCCGGGTGTTCCGGTGCCGCACTGTAAGCGTAGCCACCCGGAGAAATCTCGGGCCAGGGATCGCGCCACGTGATCACGGATGCCGACGCCGCCTGCTCGCCTTCCGGGGCACCGGCCAGTTCCGAACTCAGATCCTTGGTCGCGGCAATAACGGCCCACTGGTCCGTGACGTCCGCAACGTCGACCCGCAGGGCGAAGCGCATCGACTCCAGCCACGCAGCCAACCCCGGTGCTTCCTGGGCCTCGGCAATGAGCCACGTGGTGGTCCCGTCATCCACGGCGTGGGGAGCGTACTCAACCCTGCCTTGGACGCTCAGGAACATGGTTTCGGTGCTCTGTCCTGGCTTCAGACCCGTGAGCACCTGAGAAGACAGCGTGGTGAGCCAATTGAGACGATCAGCGCCGGTCACGGTGACCACGCCGCGCTGCGACTGGTCCACGTACCCGGTGCCGCGCGCGAGGGCGCGTTGTTCGGGAACGGGATCTCCGTAGTGGCCTGCCACCCCCTCGTCCAGGCCTTCTGCCTCCACCGCGCCGGGACGCGACAGAAGAACGGATCGGTACGAGGATTCAGTGGAAGTCACTGTTGCGGATCAACCTTTTTCAGTTCGGCGGAGGCGTGCGTGGCCAGTTCGTGACCGTTGGCGGCCATGTCCCAGGCCCACATGAGATTCCCATTGACCAGACCGTAGAGCCGGGTCCCGGAGGCGTACTCCTTGGAACCCTGAGCGCGCATCACGGCATCAGTGGCCAGGTCCACGCGAGGTCCTTTGATCTGCCCCAGGTACAGCTCGGAGATGCCGCCGGGGTGCAGCATGGACACGGAGATGTCGAAGCCACCGTCCGCGTTGCGCAGATCCTCGACGTCTTGTGCGGCCTTCAGGACCGGCACGGGATCGGGTGGCAGCATGCCGGGACCGATGTCGCCGTCTTCGCGGGGACGAGCCAGTTCCCAGAAACCCTGTTCGTAGGTGGCCTCGCGCTGGGATTCGCCCTCTTCATTGAGGAGCGTGGTTTGGGCACGATAGATCACGAACGGCAGACCGTGCTGCTCGAACGTGACTCGTTGCCGGAACGCACGCTGTTCGGCGTCTCCGTAACCGACGAAGCCGTCACCCTCCCAGGTTCCCAGGAGCCATGCGAACGGCACGAGCTCCGGGGTGAGATTGGTGGGGATCTCTACGGGCATGGATTTAGAGCTGGCCCTTGTAGAGGCTGGTGATGACCTTCAGTGCAATGCCGCCGATAGCGAGACCGGCCAGAACCAACAGGACGAGGAAGAAGATTTCGAGTGCAAGCATGGCTCTAAGCTACCACGGAGCCCAGCACCCGACCGGCAAAAAGTGCGGCCACGCCGAGTAGTGCAACGGGTGTTACGCCGAGGGTCAACAGGCCCCGTCGCTTGGGGGTTTCGGGCGCTGCCGAGATGATCCGGAATCCCACAACGGTGATGATGACGGCCAGCGGCAGGCCCACGCCCGCCAGGGTCACCCAGGTTCCCA
Organism: Kocuria sp. CPCC 205235; assembly: GCF_040980905.1. Classification (NCBI taxonomy): domain Bacteria; kingdom Bacillati; phylum Actinomycetota; class Actinomycetes; order Micrococcales; family Micrococcaceae; genus Kocuria; species Kocuria sp. CPCC 205235. Next base: position 19,131 of record NZ_JAVKPR010000020.1, on the reverse strand, counting down.
GTCCGTACAGTTCTTCCACGTGGCCCAGGCCGACCCAGCCGGAGGCACTGACAGCGGCGAGTACGCCTGTGACGGAGGCCAGAGTGGATTCCAGGCGCCCCTTGGCACCTTCGCCGCGCACGAGCTCGGCCACGCACACGGCCATGAACGCCACACCCACCACCGCGGGAAGCCAAATCAGTTGCTGATCCGGGACGAAGGTGACGAGTGAGCACGCGATGACACCCGCCACCGCAATGATCACGTTGTGCCTACGTCGCGCGTTGATGCCCGTTGCAGCGGGCCATCCCACGGCGATGACCACGGCCATGGCCACGGAGACGATCAAGGGGAGCCAGCCGCCGAGCACACTGGCGGCGAGGGCAAGAATCAGCGAGACGGCGGCAGCGCCGATGATTCTTGCGTATCTCATGGGTGTCCTTCGCGCACGGTCAGGGAAAAATGCTGCCTTCAGCCTAACCGCCCCCGCGTGGGGAACACGTCAGCGTGCAACTGGACCGGAGCTTGGATGTCCCGCCATGTCGGTGAAAGTTAACGGACCTTTCGAATATTTATAATGGTCGTCACAGCCTCCCGGGGAACTCCCGTACGGGGCTCCGCTCACCACTGACGGGATGATCCGTGCTCCAGATTGTGCTGATCAGCGATGCAACGAACGCGCTTGCCGGCGTTTTGCCGGGACTCGAACTGCTGTCGCACAAGATAGAGGTGGTGCCCCTCAGCTCCCCCGGGGCGCTCAAGCGAGTGCAGCGACCGGATGTCGTGGTTCTCGACGGCACCTCCAACATGGTGGCCGCGCGCAACACGGCCCAAGCCTTGGCCGCTCGTGACAACCCCGCCCCCGTGCTCGTGGCCCTGACCGAGGGCGGAATGGCGGCCGTGGCGGCGTCGTGGTGTGTCACGGACGTGGTACTGACCAATGCCGGGCCCGCGGAGATCGAGGCGAGACTGCGGCTCGCGAGCGCCAAGGTGGCCGAGGAATCCGAGGATGACACGTTGATCCGCGCGGGCAACGTGACCATCGACGATGGTTCCTACACCGTGAAGATCGGCGGCACTCCGCTCAACCTCACCTACAAGGAATTCGAGCTGCTCAAGTTCCTGGCGCAGAACGTGGGGCGGGTCTACACACGGGCTCAGTTGCTGTCCGAAGTGTGGGGCTATGACTACTACGGCGGCACTCGCACGGTGGATGTGCATATTCGAAGGCTGCGCGCGAAATTGGGTGCCGATCACGAGCACCTGATCACCACGGTGCGTAACGTGGGGTACAGCTTCACGGCGGGTCGGGACACCGAGTCCTGACGCGCCGGTCAACCGCTCGTAGTGGAGGTATGCCATGGCCGTGACCATTTTCAGCCAGGACGGAATCACCGATTCCGCAGCAGTGTCGGACTTGGCTCAGCGAGCCGCACGCGCCGACGGCGATCCCCCCTTCTCGGACCAAACTCTGGTTGACGTGCGTTCGGCCAAGGCGGGGCTCCGGTCGGTCACCGCCGTCCAGGACGGCGCCCTGGTGGGCGCGGCCGTCATCAATCCCGATCCGGATCAGGCCTCGACCTTCACGGTTGAACTGGTGGTGGACCCCGAACACCGCGGTGCGGGAATCGGCACGGCCCTCGCGCGTGAGGTCCGTGGGCAGGTCGAGGGCACCGTGGAGGCGTGGGCCCACGGCAATCATCCGGGTGCTCAACGGCTCGCGGAAACCTACGGGCTGAGCTCCGTGCGAGACCTCTACCGGTTGAAGCGCTCACTGCGTGGGGCGTCGGATCTTCCCCTGCCGGTGGACTTGGCCGAGGGCCTCGAGATCCGTCCGTTCGAGGTGGATCGTGATGAGAACGGCTGGCTGCGGGTCAACTCCCAAGCCTTCTCCGAACACCCCGAGCAGGGCAAGATGACTCTCGACGACCTGCGGCAGAGGGAAGCCGAGGACTGGTTCGACGCACCCGGCTTCCTGCTGGCCGTACGCGCGGAGGATCCCCAGGACATCCAGGGTTTCCACTGGACCAAGATTCACCCGGCCTCTGATGGTTCGCCCGCGATGGGCGAGGTCTACGCGGTGGGCATCTCCCCCGAGCAGCAGGGCCGCGGTGTGGGCAAGGCGCTGACTGCGGCGGGCATCAACTACCTCGCGGATCAGGACCTCGAGGATGTCATGCTCTACGTCGACGGGGACAACACCGCAGCCATGGCTCTGTACGAGAAACTCGGTTTCGAGCGCTGGCACCTGGACGTGATGTTCCGGGGCGAGATCACCGGATAGCGGATCACCGGATAGCATCGAAGAGGTGCCGCTCCACCCCTCAAGGTGGATCCGTGTGCGCCACCTCGGTCCATCAGACAGAGAGCGGGTCATGGCGAAAAGTAATGCCTCCGGAAAGATCGACATCTACGCCGCAGGCTGTTTGTGCTGGCGTATCAGCGCAGGTGAGCTACAAGTGCTGGTCATTCATCGGCCGCGTTACGACGACTGGTCCTGGCCCAAGGGCAAGCAGGACAACGGGGAAACTCTCCCGGAAACCGCGGTGCGTGAACTGCGTGAAGAAGTGGGTCTCTCTGTGCGCCTTGGTGTGCCACTGCCTGAGATCCGCTACCAGGTCAAAGACCAGTGGAAGCTGGTGAAGTACTGGGCCGCCGAGATCTCACCGTCCGCCAAGGCCAAACCGGATCACGGTGAAGTGGACGAGCTCCGATGGGTGTCCGCCGACCACGCGCGCAAGATGCTGACCAACGACGACGACCGCGAGCCCCTCGACGAGCTGGTCCGGTTGCACCGCCACGGAAACCTGGCCACCCGCTCCGTGATCATCGTGCGCCACGCCAAGGCCAAGCCCCGTTCTTCGTGGCAGCGGGCCGAAGGTGACCGCCCCCTGGCCGCCACGGGCAAACGGCAAGCCCTGGCCGTCACCCGCTTGTTGGCCGCCTGGCAACCCCGCCGGGTCATCACCTCTCCGTGGTTGCGCTGCATGTCCACGGTGATTCCGTTCGCCAAGAAGTACAACGCCAAGGTCAAGGAACGGTCGCAGTTGACCGAGGCCTCCCACAAGCGTTCTCCCAAGAAAGCTGCCGCCGTGGTCGAGCAGCTCTTCGACATGGAACATCCCGTGGTGCTGTGCACGCACCGACCGGTGCTCCCGACCGTCTTGAAAGTACTCTCCCGCCATATGCCCAATTCGTTGGGCGACGACCTGCCGGAGTCGGACCCGTACCTGTCCCCCGGCGAGATGATCGTGCTGCAAATGCCCCGGAACAAAAAGAGCCGGGCCGTGAGTTGTGAAATCATCACCCCGTTCGACGACTGACCCCGGAGGGTCAACCCGGCCTTTCTCCTCGACCCAGTACCCGTGGCCGCCGGGCTGCCCCGCGATCAAGACAACGACACCGGGTCGTATTCTGCACAAAGGAAACCATGACCGTCATTCCCACGCCCTACGAAGACCTCCTGGCCGAAGTCATGGCCGACGGTGCGATCAAGTCCGACCGCACCGGCACGGGCACGCGCTCCGTATTTGGTCGTCAGATCCGCTATGACCTCTCGGAGTCCTTCCCTCTGTTGACCACCAAACGTGTGCACTTCAAGTCCCTCGCCCTGGAACTGCTGTGGTTCCTCTCCGGATCCTCGAACGTGCGCTGGTTGCAGGAACGCGGCGTGAGCATCTGGGACGAGTGGGCGGACGAAAACGGTGATCTGGGTCCGGTGTACGGCGTGCAGTGGCGCAGTTGGCCGGCCGGTCATGGGGAGAGCATCGACCAGATCGCCCGCGTAGTGGAATCCATCAAGACGTCGCCGCATTCGCGCCGTCACATGGTGACGGCGTGGAACCCGGCCGAGGTCGAGAACATGGCGCTGCCGCCGTGCCACGCCCTGTTCCAGTTCTACGTCCAGCCCCGTGAGGACGGCCCCGATGCCCTGAGCTGCCAGCTGTACCAGCGTTCGGCGGATCTGTTCCTGGGTGTGCCGTTCAACATCGCGTCCTATGCGCTGCTCACCATGATGGTGGCTCAGCAGTGCGATCTGGTGCCCGGTGAGTTCATCTGGACCGGTGGTGACTGCCACATTTACAGCAATCACGTGGAACAAGTGACCAAGCAGCTGGCCCGCGAGCCCTACCCGTATCCTCAGTTGAAAATCCTGCGCAAACCGGAATCCATCTTCGACTACGAGTTCGAGGACTTCGAGGTCGTGGGATACAAGCACCACCCGGGTATCAAGGCGCCGGTGGCGGTATGAGCGCCAAGGGATCGGCACGCCCCACCGTGGGTGGCATCTGGGCGCAGAGCCCGGAGGGTGTGATCGGCAAGGACGGCACGATCCCCTGGCACGTGCCCGAAGATCTGCGATTCTTCTCGATCACGACCACCGGGAATCCCGTCATCATGGGCCGCCGCACGTGGGAATCGTTCCCGCCCAAGTTCCGCCCGTTGCCGGCCCGACCGAACATCGTGGTCACCAGCCACCCCGAGACCGTGGCGAGCGACCAGGTCAACGTGTGGACGGCGGCGTCGTACGCCGAAGCCCTGGATCTGGCCCAATCGCTACTCAACCAGCCGGACGGCGACATCTGGGCGATCGGCGGGACCCGCATCTGGGCCGACGCCCTCGCGCACCCAGAACTGCCGCTGCGCCGGGCCTACGTGACCACCGTGGACCTACCCGTCGAAGGCGATACCGTGGCGCCGGAACTGGATGAGTCCTGGAGCCATCGCGAACTGGCCGACTGGGCCGAATCGAGCAAGGGCCCCCGCTTCCGCGTGGACGAATACACCCGGACGTGAGTCTTCGCGCGACTCAGTGCGCGGTGCCCTCGATACATGCGATAGCGTGATCTTGACCACATCAACCTTGGAGGATTGAGCCACCGTGACTACTGGCCCCACACCGAGCATTCATGAAAGCCCCACGCTCGAGCTCCGCGCCAATCCCGACCTCGGTCGTTACGACCTGTGGGACGACCAGCAGTTCATTGGCTTCCTGGGCGTGGAAGTCCTCGAGGACGGCACCGTGGACGTGCAACACACCATCGTGGCCGAGGCCTTCGGCCGCCAAGGTTACGCGCGCACGCTGGTGACTTTCGTTTTCGATCAGTTCCGCGAACAAGGCGTGAAGATCCGCCCCACCTGCACGTACGTGCTCGATTACCTGGAGCGGTTCCCGAGTTACCGGGATCTGGTCGCCGAGACCCCGGATCCCCGCAACCAGGAGTAACTGTGATTCGTGCCCTATCCATCGGTCGATAGACTGGGCGGCATGACTTCACAACCCTCAGCCGTAGGCTTCATCGGCTGGCGCGGCATGGTCGGTTCCGTTCTGATGGACCGTCTGCGCGCCGAGAACGATTTCGCGAGCCTTGATCCCGTGTTCTTCTCCACTTCCAACGCCGGAGGTGCCGCACCCACCATTGACGGTCTGGGCGACACAGGCACGTTGAAGGACGCCTACGACATTGAGGCTCTGTCCGCGCTGCCCATTCTGGTGACCGCGCAGGGCGGCGACTACACCAAGGCCGTGCACTCCAAGTTGCGCGAGGCCGGCTGGGACGGCGTCTGGATCGACGCGGCGTCCACGCTGCGCATGGAGGAGTCCTCCATCATCCCGCTGGACCCGGTCAACCGCGACGTGATCGACGCCGGCCTGGCGCGCGGCGTCAAGGACTTCACCGGCGGTAACTGCACCGTCTCGTGCATGCTCATGGGCCTGGGCGGGCTGTTCAACAACGACCTGGTCGAGTGGACCACATCCATGACCTACCAGGCCGCCTCCGGTGGCGGTGCCCGCCACATGCGCGAGGTCATTCAGCAGTTCGGCGACATCCACGGTTCGGTCTCGGATCAGCTCGCCGACGCAGCCTCGGCCATTCTCGAGATCGATCGCGCGGTACTCGCCAAGCAGCGTTCCGGCGAATTGGACGCATCTCAGTTCGGTGTCCCGCTGTCCGGGTCGCTGATCCCCTGGATCGACGCCGACCTGGGTAACGGTCAGTCCCGCGAGGAGTGGAAGGCCGAGGCCGAGACCAATAAGATCCTGGGTCGCTCCGGCGAGGATTTAATTCCCGTGGACGGGTTGTGCGTGCGCATTGCGGCCATGCGCAGCCACTCCCAGGCGCTGACCATCAAGTTGCGCGAAGACATCCCGGTGGACGAGATCGAGCGGATCATCGATGCCGAGAACCAGTGGGCCAAGGTCATTCCGAACACCAAGGAAGCCAGCACCCAGGATCTGACTCCGGTGGCTGCTTCCGGTTCGTTGGACATCCCCGTGGGCCGCATCCGCAAGCTCTCGATGGGCCCGGAGTACATCTCCGCCTTTACCGTGGGAGATCAGCTGCTGTGGGGTGCCGCTGAGCCCCTGCGCCGCATGCTCAAGATCGTGACAGGCACGCTGTAAGTAGGTAGTTACTTCTCGTTCGTTTCAGGGGCCGTGACACGCATGTGTCGCGGCCCCTGAACTAGGTGATGGGGCTTGTCACGGGCTCGGCGGAAGCGCCACTCGGCCACGATGTTGGACCACCAGCGCCACGCCGTGATCGCCAGCCGCTTGACTCGTTGGTTGAGCCGGTGCGCCCACGCGAATTCGGTGCTCCATAGTCCGATGCCCAGAAAGATGAACAGCCATCCCGGGCCGGGGGTGACCAGCATGATGATCCCCAGCACCACGAAGACCGCGCCCATCACGGTCACCAATGTCAGGTGAATCGCGCGCAGAGCGGGGTGCTTGTGCGAGAAGGCCTTGATCCGCAGCACGGTCCTGTGGATCCGGCCGCCTTCCTCGCCTCGCCGGATTTCTTCCTGTAATTCGGAACTCATACTGAAGCGAGCACCTAGAGGCTCATCCCCAGCAGGACAGGCTCGGGAACCAGGCGCACGCCGAACACGTGCTCCACACCGTCGCGCACAGTGCGCGCCAGCGCCGCTAAATCATCCGAAGACGCCCCACCGCGGTTAGTCATGGCCAGGGTGTGCTTTGTCGAGAGGGCTGCGCGGCCGTTGGCCACGGTCTCCCCGTCAAGGTCCAGCTGCTGATTGCGGGACCCTGGAAGGCCAAACCCCTTGGCAAATCCGGAATGATCGATCAGCCAGGCTGCGGAGAGCTTGGTGGAACCGGGGATCTCGTGACCGGCGGCGTCGAGCACCGGATAGCGTGGGGCGTCGTCCGGGATGCTTGCCAGCCGGGCGGGATCGTCCACGATCGGGTTCGTGAAAAACGACCCGGTGCTGTAAGTGTCCCGATCCTCAGGGTTGAGCACCATGCCCTTGGAGGCGCGCAATCGCAGCACGGTCTCGCGCACGGTGTCCAAGGGTGCGCACTCGCCGATCTCGACGCCCAGCGCTCCTGCTAGCTGCCCATAGCGCACAGGGAGACCCACCTCCTGCGGGAGCAAGCGGAAGGCCACGGAGAGCACTACATAGCGCGGTGATCCGTGTTCCATGCTCCGCTTGAGCACGGAATCACGATAGGAGAATTCCAGCTCGTCCGCGCTGAAGGTTCGGGGTTCCCCAGCCTGACGGTCCCACGTGTGGACATTTTCAATGGCTTGTGAGACCTCGGTGCCGTACGCGCCCACGTTCTGCACGGGGGTTGCACCCGTGGTGCCGGGAATGCCCGAGAGCGTCTCCAGGCCCGCCAAGCGCTGCTCCACGCTCCACAGCACCGCTTGATCCCACGAATGACCGGCCTGGACCGTCACGAGGGTGCCCATGGCCGGATCCGTGTCGAGCACGTCGATACCCTGAGTGGCCACGTGCACCACCGTTCCCTCGAAGCCGTGGTCCGAGGCCAAAATGTTGGATCCGCCACCCACGATCAGGACCGGCTCCCCAACTTCATCGGCCTGTGCCACCGCCTGGACCAGTTGCTGTTCGGTCTCCGCCTTGAGGTAACGGGTCGCGGGGCCTCCCACCGCAGTGGTGGTCAGATCGGCCAGTCGGGGTGCGTTCATGATGGACAACTCTAGTGCTAGAACTTCACAACAACCTGAGCCTTGACCAAGACCTTGAGCGCCTTGGCCTCAGCCGGATCCGCATCTTCCTGGGCCAGATCCGGGGCGGTCACGGTCAGGTCCACACGCACGGTGCGAGCGTCCGGATCCACCAGGCCGATCGCGCCGCGCACCGACAACGCCGTGCTCGGTTCGACCTCACCGTCGAAACGGTTGGGCACGACCACGGGCTTGGTGAAACGCGTCTGATAGTCGACGACGGCGCCCGCGTCACCAGCCCACTCCGTCACCAGACCCACCGCGGCTCCCATGGTGAACATTCCGTGGGCAATCACGTTGGGAAGACCCACGTTCTGGGCGAAGTCCTGATTCCAGTGGATCGGGTTGAAGTCACCGGAGGCACCGGCGTACTTCACGAGGTCGGCACGGGACACCGGCACGGTGCGCTCACCGATGGACTGGCCCTTTTCGAGCTGATCGAATGCGATGTTCATTACTGATCCTCCCCGCGTACCAACAGCGACGACGTGGTGGTGGCCACCTGGTCTCCCCCGAGCGTGGTGATTTCCACCCGGGACGTGATCATGGCCCCGGAACCCAGCGGACGCACCTGGTCCACCGTGACCGCGGCGAGCAGCTCGTCACCGGCCACGATGGGACGGTGGTGCGTGAAGCGCTGCTCGGTGTGGACCACGCGCGAGAAGTCGATGCCCGCGCTCGGGTCCTGGATCAGAGCGGCGTCGGCGCGCTGGGACACGATGATCGCAAAGGTGGGCGGAGCCACGAGATCGTCGTAACCGGCGGCCTGGGCGGCCTCGACGTCGAAGTGGACGCCGTCCGTGGCCTTGACCGCCGAGGCGAACTCGCGGATCTTCTCTCGGGACACCTGATAAGCGGGGGCGGCGGGGTACGTGCGCCCCACCACCTCTTCTGAAATGGCCATGGCTCTCCTCGGTCGGACGGAAGATTTTCCCTCAGCCTACTGGGCCGACCGGCACGGCATAGAAAAAGACGCCGTTCCGTGTGGAACGACGCCTTGAAAGTAGCGGTGGACGGGCTCGATCCGTCGACCTCACGATTATGAGTCGTGCGCTCTAACCAGCTGAGCTACACCGCCATTTCATGAACGAACCTGCGGCTCGTTCACACAAGCCGCAGGCCCTCATCATGAGAGCCCCGACCGGGAATCGATCCCGGGACCTCCATCTTACCAAGATGGCGCTCTACCACTGAGCTATCGGGGCAACGCGGAAAACTCTAACAGCATTTCGGCGAGTTGCAAAAACGAGGTGAACTCGCCGAATCCGCAGAGTATCCGCGGGGTGCCGACCACCCTGAATCGGGCGGTCAGCGGGGTCTATCAGCGGTCGCGGAAGCCACCATTGCCCTTGGGGAAGCCCTTCTTGCGGGGGCGATCCTGGTACGAGGAGCCACCGCTGCGGGGGCGGTCACCGCCGCGGAAGCCTCCGCGGTCACCGCCACGGTCGCCACCGCGGTCCGAGCGGCCGCCGCGGTCGAAACGACCACCGCGGTCACCGTCACGGTCACGGAACCGGCCACCCTCACGGGAGCCTCCGCGAGATCCGCCACCACCGCCACCGGGTCCACGATCCTCCTGGATCCGGATCGGGGAGCCGTTGATGCGGGTATTGGAGAGCTTGTCCATGGTGCCTGCGGGCAGGTTCTCGGACAGGCCCACCAATGTGAAGTTGGGGTGGATGTCGATCGCACCGATCTGCGACCCGTTCAGGCCGCCTTCGTGGGTCAACGCGCCCACGATGGCACCCGGTGCCACGCGGTCGCGATGGCCCACGGCCAGCTTGTAGGTTCGCATTCCGGCCTCGGGTCCACTGCGGCGGCCACCGCCGCCACGAGGTCCGTCGGAGCCCTCACGGCGCTCACGGTCACGCTTGCGCTGGGGGACCTCGGGCAGCTCTTCAGCCAGGAAGGGGCGGCCGTCCTGAGCGATCACAGCGAGGGCCGCAGCAATTTCAGCGGCATCCACGTCGTGCTCGTTCTCGTACTGCTCCACGAGCTCGCGGAAGAAGGAGAGATCTTCGGACTCGATGGTCTCCGCGATCTGGTTCGCGAAGTTCTCCTTACGGGTGCGGTTGACGTCCTCCACGGACGGCATGCGCATCTGCTCGACCGGCTGACGCGTGGCCTTCTCGATGGCGCGCAGCAGGTACTTCTCGCGCGGAGTCATGAAGAGGATGGCCTCACCCTTGCGGCCCGCGCGGCCGGTACGGCCGATGCGGTGCACGTAGGACTCGGTGTCGTGAGGGATGTCGTAATTGACGACCAGGGATATGCGTTCGACGTCCAGGCCACGAGCGGCGACGTCGGTGGCGACCAGGATGTCGACCTTGCCGTCACGCAATGAGTCCACGGTGCGCTCACGCAGGTTCTGCGGAATGTCACCGTTGATCGCTGCTGCGGTGTATCCCCGGGCCTTGAGCTTGTCGGCGATTTCCTCGGTCGCGGCCTTGGTGCGGACAAAGACGATCACGCCGTCGTAGTCCTCGACCTCGAGCACGCGGGTCATGGCGTCCAGCTTGTGCGGGCCCATGACCTGCATGAAGCGCTGACGCGTGTTGGTGCCCGTGGTGGTCTTGGCCTTGACCGTGATCTCCTTGGGATCGCGCAAGTACTGCTGCGCGATGCGGCGGATAGCCTTGGGCATAGTGGCGGAGAACAGCGCGACCTGCTTCTCCTCCGGGGTCTGGCTCAGAATCTTCTCAACGTCCTCCGAGAAGCCCATGCGGAGCATCTCGTCGGCTTCGTCCAACACCACGTACGCGATGTCGTCGAGCTTGAGCGAACCCTTGCTCAGGTGATCGATCACACGGCCGGGGGTACCCACGACGACCTGAGCACCGCGGCGCAAGCCGGCCAGCTGCGGACCGTAGGAGGAACCGCCGTACACGGGCAGCACAGTGAACTCGTCGAGGTGGGTTGCGTAGGAACCGAAGGCCTCGGCCACCTGGAGCGCGAGCTCACGGGTGGGGGCCAGCACCAGAACGCGGGTGGAACGCTGCGGGCCGTGCAGGTCGGACAGCTCAGCCAGCTTGGACAGTGCCGGAACCGCGAAGGCCGCGGTCTTACCGGTACCGGTCTGGGCCAGGCCCACCACGTCGCGGCCGCTCAGCAGAGCGGGAATGGTGGCTGCCTGGATGGGCGAGGGGTACTCGTACCCGACATCGTCGAGAGCGGCCAGGATGCGGCCGTCCACGCCGAGGTCGGCGAAGGTAGGGGTGTCGGGCTTGGAATCGGCGGGCTCAGGAACGTTTTCAGCGTCCTGGGGAGCCTCGGTAGTGGTGGGCGTCTCAAGCTCTGCAGCAGTTTCAGGGGTGAATTCAGTAGGCATGGGTGAACCTCGCTTCGGTGGGGTGGAAATGATTGACACCGGCGCGTGCGGTCCTACCGCGTGTGCCTCTGATCGACATGCCTGCTACGGCGAAACGATTTAATGAGGACATAAAAACCGGAATGATAACGCCCTACTCTAGCGCACATCGTCGCGTTACGGAGACTCCCGTTTCAACAAGATGATGTTGGCCTCATCACGTACGGTGACATACGTCTCCCCATAGAGCTCCTCCGCGTACTCCGAGGCGTCTTGCGGAGGGTCCTCTCCCCACGTGCCACCTTCGCGGTCGATCACCACGAATTCGGGGGCGGGATCACCGGGATTGCCGATCCAGTGCACGTCCGCGCGGGACACCAGCCCGTTGATCAGCGTCAAGTCCGTTGCCACGGATGCGCCTTCCGGTACAGCCTGGACCGTGGCGTGCTTGACGCCCGCCCGCGGGTCACCGCGCCACGCCTCCCCCGTGACCAACTGAGACAGCGGCTGCTGGGATGCCACCACCAGCGCCACGCCCAGAGCCAGCCACGGGGCCATCTTTGCAAGTGTCCGGGGCGCACGAGTCCCGGCGCCGGATGCGCGAAGTCTCACCACGGCGTCGACGAGGGCGATGAACACGATGGGCATGATCACCGCGTTGTAGTGCCAGCCCGTTCCCCAATAACCGTGATTGGGCGACAGCATTCTCCAGGCCAGGGTGGGGAGCGCAATCAGCGCCAGCGGCGAGCGCACCGCAATCACCGCGCCGGCCGCAAGGGTCAGCAGCCACGTGCCCAGTTTCTGTTCCGGAACGAACAAGGAGATCACCGCTCCGGCCGGATCACGCAGGATTCCGGCGATGTCCAGTTTGTCCGCGTAGGCAAAGGAATCATTGGGGTTCAGACCGGGAAGCACCACCCAGATCGCCAGCAGGCTCAGCCCCACCCCCCACAGCATCAGCAGGGCACCCAGCAGGGCCGGCCGTTGCGCGGTGCGGCTCAAAGCCGCGCCGAATTCTCTCACCGTTGCCGCCGACGACGACGACGACGCCGCTCGCGCGCCCGGTCCGCGCTCGGTCGCCGGTTCGTACACGCGGTTCAAGAGCATCCCCGACACCCGCGCCGCGGGCCGGAACGCGTGACCAAACATGACCGCGCCCAACATTGCGACCGTCATACCCAGATCTTCCTTGACCAGGGCCACCGGCGCGCTCCACAGGGTTGCTGTGACCCACCGCCGTTCCCTCAGTGCTGCCACTGCGAGAGCCAGGAGCGGCACGGCGAGGGAGATCTCGTGGAACTGCACCGATACGGCACCCTGTAGACCGAAGCTCAACCCGTAGGCCACTCCGATCGCGGCGGCGGGTGCCGGCCGGAGGGAGCGGACGGCGCACCCTGTGACCACCCCCACCGAAATGCCCAACAGGACGTCCTGGGTGATCATCAAGGTCAGTGCGGAGGGGAACAAGCCGTAGACCGGCGCGAGCACCACTAGCAACGGATGAAAATGATCGCCGAGCAAATTGAAGTCGTGGCCTTTGATGTTGACCACGGGTGGCTGACCGGAGGCGTAAGACTGCAGCAACTGGGTGAAGATCGCGTTATCCCACGACGGCACGTCCCAGCGGTACCACTGGGACAGTGAGAAGAGCACGTACAGGGTCGTGCACGCCACTGCGATCGCACATGGCAACCAGGGCCCGACGCTGGGAGCCTTGACCCCGCGCACCACCAAGCCGCCCCTTGAAGGCTTGGAACGCGCGAACGAGGTGGACACGGTATTTCCTCACGTGGGTGGTAGTCGTGGGCAGGATATCCCAGCCCTCTCACCTGCAGATGAACATGTAAACGACATAAAATTCGGCAAAGGTCGGCGTGCCGATTGCTGCGGCCCCCGTACGAGCGAGTCGTTTATGCGTGTCGTAGGCCCGTGGAATGATGACGAGCATGTCCCTGGAAATGGTCGCCAGCACCGCGCAGCAACTCGGGTCCGAGCCCGTGCGGCTCCGCTGGTCACCGCGCGGATCGGTGCATCTGGGGCAGACCTTGTCGGTGCTTGGCCGCGGCACGAACGATCCCACGGTGAGGGTACTTTCCCCCGAGTGCGTGTGGATCACCACCAGGTATCTGGGCTCGGCCGTCTCCGCACGATTCACCCGCGGATCCGGTGGCACGGACACGACCGCGCTGGAACGGGACATCGTGGTTGATGCATGGGGCCCGGGAGCGGCCGCATGGATTTCACAGGCTCCACGGTGGTGTGGTGCCGCGGATGACTGGACTGATTTCGAGTCCTCCCCCGCCTACGGCCTACTCCCGGAACGATTGACACTGGCGCGCCGTCGGCACCCCGGACTGCGGTTGCCGGCCACCGGCGCGGTGATTGACCGGGCCGTCATCGCCATCATTGAGCAACGTGTCACGGCCATCGAGGCCATTCGTGCCTATCGCTACCTGGTCCGACTGGCGGGTGAACCTGCGCCCGGCCCCGCCCCCGTCGGAATGTACGCGCCCCCCACGGCGGAGCAGTGGCGCAAGATCCCGTCCTGGCAGTGGCACCGTGCCGGCGTGGATCCGCACCGGTCCGCGACCGTCATGCGAGTAGTTCAGCGCGCATCGGCGTTGGAACGCCTCGGGCTGCTCGAGGACCCCGTCGTGGTGCGTGCCAAATTGCAGACTCTCAACGGGATCGGTGTGTGGACCGCCGCGGAAATTACCCAGTGTACGCACGCGGACCCTGACGGGATCAGCGTGCGCGATTACCACCTGGCCGATTACGTGTGCTGGTTCTTCGACGGCGCACCGGGCTCGGACGAGCACATGGAGGAATTGTTGGAACCGTGGCGGGGGAACCGTCAACGCGTGGTGCGGCTCATCAAGGCCAGCGGTCATCGAAAGCCGGCGTTCGGGCCACGGCTGACTCCCGCAGACCATCGCCGGCACTGATCCTGGGGGTCGAGTTCCGAATCAATGAATGGCCAAGTGAGGGTTGGTTAACCTAGCTAGCTAAATTTTGGGTGCCGGAGCACACTGAAGACATGAGCGAGCACGTCATCACCGAACCCCACAATGACAAGTACGGCGAGAAACTCAACAAACTTCGCGCCGGAGTCCTGGGCGCGAACGACGGCATCGTGTCCGTCGCTGCAACGGTGGTCGGTGTTGCCAGTGCGACAGCCAATTCATGGCCGATCCTGGTGGCCGGTTCGGCAGCCGTCATCGGCGGTGCCCTGTCCATGGCGCTGGGGGAATACGTATCGGTCTCCAGCCAGAAAGACTCGCAGGAAGCCCTGATCGCCAAGGAAGAACTCGAGCTCCGGGAAATGCCGGAGGCCGAACTGGAAGAACTGATCGGTATTTACCGGTCCCGCGGGCTGTCTCATGACACAGCTCGGAAAGTTGCGGTGGAACTGACCGAACGCAACGCCCTGCTGGCGCACCTGGATGCGGAGCTGGGCATCGATCCGGGAGACATTCCGAGTCCGTGGGCCGCAGCATGGGCCTCCGCGGTCGCTTTCCTGCTCGGTTCGCTGCTCCCGATGCTCGCCATCCTGCTACCCCCGTCGGAATGGCGGATTCCCGTGACGTTCGTTGCCGTGCTCGTGGCCCTGGCCATCACCGGCAGCCTGGGCGCACGGCTGGGTGGTACCCCGCACGTGGGACGTGCCGCTGCTCGCGTGGTGATCGGTGGCGCCCTCGCACTCGGCGCCACATTCCTGATTGGATCTTTGCTGGGCGTGACTGCGGCTTAGCCGGCCGTCTCGAGAGCGAGATCTGGCCGCGCGGAAGGAATACCGCGCCGGTCCATCTCGAACAGAAAAAGACCCAGGGGCGCTCTCCGACCGGAGAGCACCCCTGGGCGATTAAGTCTTGAGCTGGGTCAGTTGGCCTGCTCGCCCTCGGCGGCCTGCTTCTCGACCTCGGCGCGAACCTCTTCCATGTCCAAGCCCTTGACCGCGTCAATGACCTGGTCCAGAGCGTTGGCCGGCATGGCACCGGGCTGGGAGAACACCAGAATGCCCTCCCGGAAAGCCATGAGAGTGGGGATCGAGGAAATCTGCGCTGCGGCAGCCAGTCCCTGCTGGTCCTCGGTGTCCACCTTGCCGAACACGATGTCGGAGTGCTGCTCAGATGCGGCCTCGTAGGTTGGAGCGAACTGCTTGCAAGGGCCGCACCAGTCTGCCCACCAGTCCAACAGGACAATATCGTTGTCGGAGATGGTCTGGCCCAGAGTGTCTTGGGTGATGTCTACAGTAGCCATGGAACCAGCCTAAAACGCCGGGAGTTTCAACCCCAGAGCGTTCACTGCGGGCACAAGACCCCGCCGGGGCGAACTTCGCGGAAGAAGCCGTGTGAACACGCAGCTTGGAATCTTGTCCTGGGGCGAGACCGCCGCTGACCCGACCACCGAATCCGACTGTCCGCCACGGCTAGCAACCTCACCACCGCAGATCCGGTACGTCTCGCAGAACAACGCACCACGTTGTCCTTACTCTCCCGGGGTCGCACCGAGCTCGTCGCCGGACAGGGCGGGCTCCCCCGCGACCTGGAACTCTTCGGGGTTGACCCGCACCTTCGGGAAGAAATCTTCGAAGAACGTCTCGACCAGCTCCTCGGCCTGCTTCGCCCCGGCCCCTCAGACCTGCTCGGGACCTTCCGCGAGCGGGCTACGAACGTGGAGCTGCCCGCCACCGGACGGGACCCGCGAGATCTGGTGTGGGCGGCGTCGTCGGGCTCACCCAGGTCGGTTTTGCGCGGCGGGACACGGGCTCGGTGTGATGCTGAACGTCATGGAGGGCGAGTGGCGCCATCTGGTCCCCTATGTGAAGGCGTATCGCGAGGCGTTGCACGGGTTCGGGGATGAAGCCTCCGCGCGCGTGGGTCTCGCGGTTCCGGCGTTCGTCATTCCCGACGACGCCGCCCCCACCCCCTGGGAGGCGGCCGTCCAGCAGGCGCACCCCTACTTCGCGGCGGGCACACGCGCGTTCGGCGCAGCCTCGCCCGAGGTTTTACCTTGGACCCTCGACGAATTCGCGGCTCAGTGTGGACCGGAAGGTTCGCTCGTGGTGGGTGGGGTGAGCGACGTCGTCGACAAACTCACGACCCTGCGCCGGGAACTGGGGGTGGAACGAATCCTGCTGCGTGTGGATATCAACGGGCTGCCGCACGAGAGGGCTCTGCGAACGCTCCGCCTACTCGGCAACCAGGTATTGCCGCGGTTGCGATGCAACCCCGATCAACTGGAGGAGCGCTAGGGCACCGGCCTGTCCACGAGAACAGCCAGGCCGTCGAGCACTCGGTCAACACCGAAGGCATAGTTGCTCCGGGCGTTGTACGCCCCACCCTGCGCCTGACCGGCGGAGGTCCCCACACAGGTGGCCAGGGGGTAGTCATTCGGGGATACCAGTTCCTCGAGGACAGGTCCGGCAGCTTGCCACCAATCCGGTCCGGAGTTGTTCAGGGTTTCTCGGTCGGCAACGTCCAGTGCTGCCGTACGAGCAAAGTTGTTGAGGAAAGTCAGGGTCGCATCCAGAGTGATATCGCTGAGACCCAGCCCTTGAAGACACTCGAGCTGTCGTTCATATCGCCCCAGGAAACCTGGGCCCAAGACTGGTTGCTCAGTATGAATGGACGAAATCCAGTCATGTGACAAGTACATCTGGAACGTATCGTCGATGACCGCCCTGACCCGATCGCGCCACGCCCCTGAATGGGGCAATGACCTGGCCGAGCTGTCGAAAACATGATCCGACATAAGCGCTAAGAGGCTCTTTTTGTCTGGCACATGGGCATACAAAGTCATAGTTTTCACGCCGAGGTCAGCAGCCAAGTCCCGCATAGTCAGTCCGCTCAAGCCAGCCGATCCAGCTCGTTCAATAGCGGTGCCAACCACGTCATCCACGGTGATGCGCGGACGCGGCCCGGGACGAACCGGCTTCTCGTCATGACCAGCCCACAGCAGCCGAAGATGCTTCTTCACGACCTCAAGGTCGTTATCCTCCGGGGTCTTGGGAATTTTCTGCGGCATAACTGCATTCTACCTAATACCGTACGATGTACGGTATTAATCTAAGGAGCCCCATGAACATCACCGCTTCTGCCATCTCCCTCAATGTGGACGACGTTCAAGCTTCAGCCGCGTTCTTCAAAGATCACTTCGATTTCCAGGAGGTCATGGCCCAGGATGGATTCGCCTCATTGAGCCGCGAGGATGCCGGGTTCAACGTGGTTCTCCTCCGAGCAGGTCTCGATACCTTCAAACCAGCCAGTCACGCGGGGACAGCCGGAACCGGCCTGCTCATAGTCTTCGAGGTCGACGACATCGACGCCGAATGGCACCGATTAGGCTCCCGCGACCTGGTGATCCCCACCGCCATCGAGACCGAGCCCTGGGGCGAACGGTACTTCCAAGTTCTGGATCCGAATGGGATCATCGTCCAGCTTGTTCAGTGGGTGGATGCACCCTGACCCTGAGTTCTACAACGAAAAAACCCGGACCTCACGGTCCGGGTTTTTCTCGGTGGCAGATGAGGGATTCGAACCCCCGTAGGCATAGCCAGCTGATTTACAGTCAGCCCCCTTTGGCCGCTCGGGTAATCTGCCGCGGCATCACTCACGTCAATGAGCAATAAGGTGCCCCCGCGAGCGGGAGCACCTCAACATTACACAGGGATGAGCCCGACTCCAAAATCGGAGCTGTCAGTCCATGTGTCGAACGAGCTTGGTGACGAACGCGTCGGCCTGTTCGCGCGTCACGTCACCCACGGCGACGGCACGATCCAGGTCTTGCCGGATGCCGTCCAATCTCCGCTGAACCGCCACGCCCTGACCGGTTATGGCCCCAGGTTGAACCACTGGAGGCGTCATGAGCGCACGGGGAGGCTGAGCCTGAGCGGCTCCCGAGCCACCGACGATCAGGCCTGCGGCAAGGGCCGTTCCTGCCAGGGCGCCACTGCCCCGGCGGAGCGCGGACCTGGAGGCCTTGACCCCGGGCACACGGATGCGCGGTTGTTTTTTCATAGGGAGAACGTGTCCTGACAAGGAAGAATGATGGGAAGAAGCAGAACGGCTGCTGTCGATCTGAGTCATGCACTTATCCTCACCTGCCGTCCTGAGATCCGCCTGTGCTCCCGATGACAAGTTGATAACAACTCCGGCACCGGAACGAGCACTAGGCTTGTCCGTAAGAGTTAACGACATCCCTGAAACTCCCAATGAAAGGAACATCGTGGCTTCAGAATCTTCGTTCGACGTGGTCAGCAAGGTAGACAAGCAGGAAGTCTCCAACGCGCTCAACCAGGCCCAGAAGGAGGTGTCCCAGCGCTACGATTTCCGCGGGGTGGGTGCCGAGATCGACTTCTCCGGCGAAAAGATCTTGATCAAGGCCAACTCAGAAGAACGCGCTCAAGCAGTTCTCGACGTGTTTCAGTCCAAGCTGGTCAAGCGCGGCATCTCCCTGAAGTCCCTGGACGACGGAGAGCCCTACGCCTCCGGCAAGGAGTACCGCATCGAGTCCACCATCAAGGAGGGCATCGCCCAGGACCAGGCGAAAAAGATCACCAAGCTCATCCGTGATGAAGGCCCCAAGGGCGTGAAGGCCACCATCCAGGGCGATGAGCTGCGCGTTTCTTCAAAGTCCCGTGATGACCTGCAAGATGTCATTGCCCTGCTCAAGGGCTCAGAGCTGGAAGTTGATCTTCAGTTCGTCAACTACCGCTGACTCGGTCCATTCAGGGGAGGGAGAATGACTCGCGTATCAGTGGTAATTCCGGTTTACAGGCTCTTCACAATCGAGGGTGTAGATCTGTCAGCGCGTCGCTCACCGGGTAGGGGTCGAGGTCTTCCGAGG